>NZ_JBHJRC010000006.1:0-79951 GCF_042261735.1 Kitasatospora sp. NPDC056327
CGCGTGCGCGGCCGGGGCCCCGTGCGCACACTGGGAGGGCCATGAACCGTACGCCGGTGGACTCCTCGGCGCTGCGCTCCGTCGGGTACGACGCGGTGCGGCGGGTGCTGGAGCTGGAGTTCACCCGGGGCGGGGTGTACGTCTACCGGGCGGTGCCGGGGCGGGTGCACCGCGCGCTGATGGCGGCCGACAGCCACGGACGGTACTTCGTCCGGGAGATCCGTGACCGGTACGACTGCCGGCGGGTGCGGTGACCCGCGCCGGGGCGTTCGGGGCTTCCGGGGCGTTGGGGGCGTTCGGGAGCCTGCGGTTCCGGGGCCGACGTCACCCCGCCGGCGGGGACGCTCAGGCCGCCGTCGTACGCCGGTAGCAGCTGCCGTCCCCGGCACGGGTGAGGCGTCGCCCTTCGACCAGGTAGCGGCGCAGGGCGGGGAAGTCGTCGTGGACCGTCCGCAGAGCGTCGTTCACCTCGCGCTCGGTGTAGGAGCGGTCCGGGGCGAAGAGGGTGCGGGCGAGGTGGTCGAGCAGTTGCTCACGGCGGGCGGCCCGGCGGGGGACGGCGATCAGCCGGCCGTCGGGCGAGAAGAGCGCGGAGACGGAGCCGGAGGAGGCGGGTGTGGGGGTGGCGGTGTGGGCGGTCATCGCCCGAGCGTCGCGCGCGGGGTGGTGGCCGGGCAACGGGTTTTCGGGAGGCGCGGGCGCTTGCGAGGGCGTGGTGGCGGCGGGGCGCGGGGGAGGAGCGCGGGCGGCCGGGGGCCCGGGAAGGGCACCGCGGGAGCGCCGGGAGAATTCCTCCGGCCGGCTGTCACACCCGGGGGAAGCGGCGGGTCAGAGGAGCGAGAACGTCGTTGAAGCCCGCTGACCGAGGAGCCCCGGATGTCCACCAGCTACGTCGTCGTCACCGTTGTCGCCGCCGCCATGGCGGGTTTCTCGGGCGGGGCCGTCTTCGCCCGTGCCGCCTTCGTGGTGGAGCCGCTGGCCGCCTACGGCGTGCCGCGTCCGTGGTGGAACGCGCTCGGCGCGGTGAAGGCCGCCGGTGCGCTGGGACTGCTCGCGGGCCTGTTCCTGCCGGTGGTCGGGGTCCTGGCGGCGATCGGCCTGGTGCTCTACTTCACCGGTGCGGTGATCACCGTGCTGCGCGCCCGCGCGTACACCCACGCGCCCTTCCCGCTGATCTACCTGGCGCCGGCGGCCGCCTCGCTGATGCTGCTCTGAGCGGCCGCCGGGGGAGCGGACGCTCAGGCGCGGACCTTGGTCCGTGCCTGGGCGTCCTTCGCGGCCTTCTCCTCCTTGGCGACGCGCTTCGCCTCCTGCTTGTTGGCGCGCACCTGCTCCAGCGACTCCGGCCCGGTGATGTCCGCGACCGAACGGAAGGACTCCTCCTCGCCGTACAGACCGGCCGCCTCGCGCCAGCCCGCCGGCCGCACGCCGTACTGCTTGCCGAGCAGGGCGAGGAAGATCTGCGACTTCTGCTTCCCGAAGCCCGGAAGGGCGTTGAGCCGGCTGAGCAGTTCCCGCCCGGTCGCCACGTCCTTCCAGAGCGCGGCGGCGTCCCCGTCGTACTGCGCCACCAGGAACTGGCACAGCTGCTGCACCCGCTTGGCCATCGCCGCCGGGTAGCGGTGCACGGCGGGCTTCTCGCAGAGCAGCGCGACGAATTCGTCCGGGTTGTAGGTGGCGATCTCGTGCGCGTCCAGGTCGTCCTGCTCCAGCCGCTGGGCGATGGTGAGCGGCCCGGTGAACGCCCACTCCATGGGCACCTGCTGGTCCAGCAGCATCCCGACGAGCGCGGCGAGCGGGCTCCGCCCGAGCAGCGCGTCGGCCTCGGGCTGCTGCGCGAGCCGCACGGTGACGTTCATGGGGCGGACCTCCTCGGAGCACGGACTCGGGTCGCCGCCCAGTCTGCTGGACGGGGGAGGAGGGGACCACGTCAACACGCCATGACCAGGGCATTCCTTGGAACGAAAGGGTGGTTCGTCGGCGGATCTGTTACCGGTGCGGGCTCCGGCCCCGGTGCCTGCGGCAGTTCCGGGCATATGAACTGAACTCGATTGCCCTCGCGGTGCGATGGCGGTCGCCGAGCGGACGCGCGGAGCCGGGGGCGGCCGGCGAGTGACCGGCGCGGCACCTCAGTGGAGGCCGAGGGTCATGTGGGGGTAGCCGAGGTGGATCCGGTCGCCGAGTTCGACGGTGAGGGCGGCGATGAACGCCTCCAGGCGGGCGGTGGCCAGTTCGACCGTCCCGGCGTCGCCCTTGAACTCGAACTCGACGAAGTCGCCGAGGCCGGCGACGGTGTCGAAGGCGATCGCGACCCCGTCGGCGTGCCACTCCTCGCGGGTCTTGTCGACGACGGTCAGCTCGGCGAAGTCCAGCGAGGCGAGCAGGCGCCGCACGGCCTCGGGATCGGCGACGGTGCTCTCGTACTCGTCGCAGTGGGTCTTGACCGGCGCGGCGAGCGGGTGGAAGCGCTTGAAGTTGAGCGACGCCGCCCCGTCCTCGACGCGGACGCGCAGCCACTCGGACACGACCTCGTCGTCGAGGAAGTCCCGGTGCGGGGCGTTGTAGTAGGTGTCGACCTGGCGGACCGGACGGCCCGGCGCCACGCCGAGGGCCACGAGCTGCTCCTTCAACTCGGCGGGCGGGCTGAGGAGTCGGAACTTCTGTTCGACCTCGGTGTACTTCACGGTCGGGTTCTCCCGGATTACGGCGTGCTGGGCGGGTCGGGGCGGCGGGTGGGGTGACGGGAACGCGGCCGGGTCGCCACCCGCACCGGCGAGGGCGCGTACCGACATCCCTACACGGTCTTGACGCACTGTCACAACTGCTGTCGATGAGGAGCGGTGGAGCTCCGGGGCCCCCTTTTCGTGGCCGGTCCCGCGAAGCCCGTTCGCTCCCGTATTCGAATGCGGCTTCGATCGTCATCGAATGGTGGGAGGCATTTGCGGGGGTCGGTGCCGAAGTGCCGGCCTCCCGCCCGCCACCCTCCCGCCCGCCGCCCTCCCGGTCGGCGCGGACCGCGGATGCCCTGTTCATCGGCCTCGGCGCCTGCCGGGCCGGGGGCGTCGGGCGGCTGGCGGGTCTCCTCGGCAAGGGCGTCGCGGATGGTGCGGCGGGAGGCGCTTCCGTCGACTCGACGAGGGCTTCCCAGCCCGGAAAGGCGGCGCGGGAGAGGGATGGTCACGCGTTCGAACTCGGTTTGTCAGCAAGGCGAGTAGCCAATTTGTCGGCATGCGGAGAAGAGGAAACGGGAAACGCCCGCAATCCCCGTTCGGCCCCCCGGTCCGCGTGTCACCATTCTCGGCGGAGGCAGGGGAGAGCCCGCTTCCGGTCCCGGGGCAGACCGCGCGACCGGACGGTTCCGATGAGGGGGTTGGCATGCGCACGTTCACTGAGTCGGGTGGCGGGTTCGGTCCGGAGCTGCGCAGGCGGCGGCTTGAGGCCGGGCTGACGCTCACCCGGCTCGCCGAGCAGCTCAACTACAGCAAGGGCCACCTCAGCAAGATCGAACGCGGCCAGAAGGCTCCGCCCCACGAACTCGCCCGCCGTTGCGACGCCCGGCTCGGTGCCGGCGGTGAGCTGGAGAGGCTGGCGCTGCCCGAAGGGACCGGCGGGCGCGGAACGGCGGTGGCCGGCCCCGCGGCCGACGAGGAGTCCGTGCTCCTGCGGGTGGACCGTGACGGCGTCCGCTGGCCCGGCGGCCTCGGACGGCGCCGGCTGCTGGCCGCGGGCGCGACCTCCGTGCTGGGGCTCGGGGTCGCGGGCATGGCGGGAGCGGCGGGAACCGGCCGGGCAGAGGCCCGGGAGGCGTCCCGGGCGGCAACCGGGTCGGAGGCCTCGCCGGTGGAGATCTTCCGCACCCAGTTCGATCACATGCGCCTGCTCGGCCAGAGCACCGACCCCGCCCTCCTGCTGCCCATGCTCACCGTGCAGACCCACACCCTGCGCGAACTCGCCCTCCAGGCCGACGCCGTGGCCCGCGTCCGGTTGCTCGGCCTGGCGGCGCGGTACGCGGAGTTCGCCGGCTGGATGGCCCAGGAGGCGGGAGACGACCCGTCCGCGCTCTGGTGGACCGCCCGCGCCGTCGAACTGGCCGAGGCCGGCGGCGACGGGCACCTCGCCTCGTACACCCTCGTCCGCCGGGCGCTGATCACCTTCTACGCGGGCGACGCCGCGGCCACCGTCGGCCTGGCCGGTCCCGTGGCCGAGGACGGCCGTCTGCCTCCGCGCATCCGCGGCCTCGCCGCCCAGCGGGCGGCCCGGGGGCACGCCCTGGCCGGTGACCACACCGCGAGTCTGCGGGGCCTCGACCGGGCACGCGAGCTGTTCGCCCGGGCCGCCGCCGACGGGGGGTCGGGCGAGCCGGTGATCGGCACCGGCAACCTCGCCGACCCGGCCGCCATGGTCACCGGCTGGTGCCTGTACGACCTCGGGCGTCCCGCCCCGGCCGCAGAGGTCCTCGATCGCGAGTACGCCACGATCCCCGCGCACGCCGTGCGCACCCGCGCCCGGTACGGGCTGAGGCGGGCTCTCGCCCACGCGGCGGCGGGCGAGGTCGAGCACGCCTGTGCGCTGGCCGCCGGGCTGCTGCCGCTGGTGCCGTCGTTGCGGTCCGCCACGATCGGTGCCGATGTCGTCCGGCTGGACCGCGAACTCTCGCGGTCCCGGGCCGGTGCGGCGGTGCGCGACCTGCAGCCCGCCCTCGCCGCCGCGCTCCACCGCAGGTCCTGAGGGACCCCGCCGTCGCGCTTCCCCGGCGCCGAACCGTTCCCGTTCTTTTCCCCCGTGGCCGTGCCCGTCCGACGGCACCCACGCACCGGAGAGGTGATTCCGCCATGCCCGACATCTTCGTGAACTACCGCAGCAGCGACGAGGACACCGGCGCCGCCCTGATCGAACACGAGCTCTCCCGGAGGTTCGGCAGCGAGCGGGTGTTCCGCGCCGGCAAGTCGATCAAGATCGGCCGCCGCTTCCCGCAGGAGCTCATCACCGCCGTGCGCCGGAGCAGCGTGCTGATCGCCGTCATCGGCACCCGCTGGGTCGACGCCCGCACCGCCGAGGGGCTCCGGGCCCTGGACGACCCGGACGACTGGACCCGGAGGGAGATCGTCGAGGCGTTCGAGAGCGGCGCCCTGGTCGTTCCGGTGCTGGTCGGCAGCGTCGGCCGGCTCAGCCGGCACGACCTGCCGCCCGCGCTGGCGGAGCTGGCCGACTGCCAGTACCGCCGGCTGAACCCCCGCGAGTCGGCGGGCGACCTCGCCCGTCTCGGCGACAGCCTCGCGGAGGAGGTTCCGGCCCTCGCCCGGGCGGAACGGGAGGTCGCCCGCAACGCGGGGGCGGCCGGGGAGAGCAGCGAGGTGAACAACCGGGTCGGGCGGGTGGACGGCAGCGTCGTCCAGGCCCGGGACCACACGCACCGGCAGAGCGGAGGCATCGGGAACGCGGGCGGGGACGTGGGGACGTTCATCAACAACGCGAGCGGCCCGGTGAACACCGGAGACGGCGCCCAGCACAACGACCTGCGCAGTGGCGGGGTGCACTTCAACGGCGACGGCGGCAACTACGTCGAGCGGGGGACCGCGCAGCAGTGGTTCGGCGGCCGCCGGGCCGGCCGCGAGGACCGGGACCAGGACCGGTGACGGACGGCGGAACCCGGATCGAGGAGGCCCGCGGGCCGACCCACACCGGACCCGGCCCGCAGTTCAACCTCTTCGGGGGCGGGTTCCGGCCGCCCCGCCCCAGGGTGGCCCCGTCCAGGGTGGCCCTCGAACACCGTCTCTGGCTCCGGGCGAGGTTCGTCCCGCCGCCCGGCTTCGGCGAGGCCCGGAACAGGCTCGCGAACCCCGGTACCACCGTCCTGCTCGCAGGACCGCCCGGTAGCGGACGGCGGACGGCGGCGGTGATGCTGCTGCACGATCCGGACGGACCGGCGACTTCCTTCGTGGAGCTGTCCTTCTCCCGGGAGAACGAGGACATCACCCCGCCGGAGGCCGGCGACCGGCTCCTCCTGGACCTCTCCGGCACCGCGGAGGAGGACTACCAGGCGGCGCAGCAGCAGTTGTACGGCTACTGGGGCAGGGTGGAGGAGGCCGGTGCCCGGATGGTCGCCGTCCTTCCCTCCGTCGATCAGGAACTGCTGCTCCCCGCGCTCCGGCAACTGGTGGTCGCGACCGGCCGCCCGAGGGAGCTGGCGGTGCTGCGCCGACACCTGGAGGGAAGGCTGGTCCGGCCGGCGTCGGACGACCTCCGGGGCGAGGAACTCGGCTCGGCACTGCGCCGGTTCGCGATGCGCGACGTGCAACGGTTCGCCGATGTGGTGGCCCGGGCTAGGACGGACGACCCGGCCGGGCCGTCCGCCGAGTGGATCCGGCAGGCGCTGGGTGCGCTGAGCGACCGGTCCGGGGAGGTGGCCCAGAAGGTCGCGGGCCTGTCCTCCGGTCCGCAACGCGCACTGTTGCTGGCGGCGGCCATGCTCGCCGGGTCACCCGCGGACGCCGTCTTCCACCACACGGACCGGCTGCTCGGCATGGTCGAGCACACCGCGGACGAGCGGCCGCCGCTGGAGCGGGCCGATCTGGCGGAGCGGCTCAAGACACTGCCGTTGGAGATCGATGCACGCGGCCGGCTGCGGTTCGCCTCGCCGGCTTATGCCGGGGCCGTGCGCACGCACTTCTGGACCTATCTGCCCTGGCTGAGGGAGCGGTTCGGGCGGTGGGTCGCGGACCTCGTGGACGAGCCGCACCCCGCGCTCGTGGCACAGGACCGGCAACGGCTGGTCGAACGCTTCACCGAGCAGAGTCTGCGGGCGGCCGAATGGAGGACGCTGAACCGGCTGGTCCCGGAGTGGGCGGCCGTGCCCCGGCGTTCGGAGGAGGCGCTGGCCGTGCTCCGCCTCGGCCTCGAACACGACCGGTACGGCGCGGAGTTCCGGTCCAAGATCTACGAGTGGGCGACCGGCCAGCCCACGGCGGACTTCGCCCGGGTGCTGGCCCGGGCCTGTGGCGAGGTCATGGCCCGCACCCATCCGGACCAGGCACTCGTCCGGCTGCACCACCTCGCGCGCCGGACCCGCGCGAACGGTCCGGCGGAGGTGCGGGAGACGCTGTTCGAACTCGTCCGGCAGGACCGGCGGTTGTACGTGAAGCTGCTCGCCCGGTTCTGGGACGGGTTGGCGGCCCGAGGGGAGTCCTCGGTGGACGTACGGCTCTTCCTGGACCTGGTCGGCGAGCCGCCGTCCCGGCGCTCGGTCCCGGACCCGGTGCTGATCGACACCTGGGCCAGGATCCTGGCGCTGCCGGGGCGGGAGCAGTGGGTGCCCACGGTGCACCGGTGGCTGTCGGTCGCCCGGATGCAGCCCCGGACGGGGGACCGGCTGATGGACGTACTGGTGTCGGCCGCCCGGCAGCAGCCGGCCCGGTTGACCGCGTTGTACCTGGCCGGCCGCGAATGGGTCGCCGACGGCCCCCGCGAGGAGCGGTCCGCGCGGGCCGGGACGGCGGCGCGGTTCTGGCAGAAGATCGACAGCGCTCAGGGCATCGGGCCGGCGGCGCGGACCGACGAGAGGATGAGGTGAGCCCCATGGAGAAGACCCTTACGGCGGCACTTGCCGTCGCTGCCGGGGCGTTGCCCGCGGTCCTGGGCGTGGGTCTGGAGTGGCCCGTCTGGCTGTGGGCGGCGGCTTCCGCCGCCGCGGTGGTGCTGGTGCTGCTGATCCCGACGGCGCGGGCCCGGCCGGAGGTGCGGCCGGATCCGCAGCGACCGCCGGCTCCCGAGCCCGGTGTCTACGGGATGCCGTCCTTCGTCCCCGGTCCCGTCCCGGCTCCCGCGCCCGACCCGGTGGCTCACCGGGCCCCGGAGCCGCCGGTCGAGCAGCCCCTCAGGACGACCTCGGTGACGGGGATCCCCCTGCCGAGCGCGGTGCCGGACTACGACTTCCTCTTCTCCGCCACGGTGTGGTGGCGGCAGACGCCCGACCCGGGAGGGGCCGTCCACGCCGCGCCGGACACCCTGGCCGTCGAGGCGGTGCTGGAGCGCGCCAGGGCGATCACCGAGCGGGAACAGCCCGGCAGGTCGGAGCTGCTCCGCCACCGGCTGGACGGGCTGCTCGGCACGCTGAGCCCGGATTCCTCCGGCACGGTTGTGGCGATGGGCGGGCAGGTCGGTCTGGCGCTGCCCGAGGCGGACCGTGCACGGCTGGACAAACTGGCGGAGGTCCGCAAGGCGGAGGAGATCTGGGAGTACGAGCGGAGGTACGAGCGGAACAGGCGGGCCTATCTCGGTGAGGACGTGCTCAGGTCCCCGGGCAGCGCGGTGGTGTGGTGGCTGGCGCGCAACGACGAGGAGGTGCAGGGCGCGGTCGAGATGATCGGGCCGCTGGCACAGCTGGCGGCGGCCGCCAACGACCAGGCGGTGGACGTGCTGTACCGGCACCTGGCGGCGATGGAGGGGACGGAGGGGGCGGGCGGCGTCCCGTTCCTGGACGTCGTCGCGCCGGTGCCGGCGGGTGACACCGCTGAGGAGGAGCGGGGAGCGCCCGGCACCGCTGCGGGCGCGGCGCCGGACACGGGGTTCGGACCGGCGGCACCGGCCGGGCGCGGGCCGTCGGTGGTCGGGCCGCTGAACGCACTGATGGACGACATCGAGCTGAAGGAGGACGGAGACCGGACCGTCTACGCCCACCGGGTGGCCCGTTTCACCGACGCGGCCGGCAGGCCCGATGCGGCGGCGCGGATCCTGCGGAGCCTCGGGGAGGACGGGGGCGGGGACGTCCCCGGCGGTGGAGGGGTTCCCGGCGGAGACGGCGAGGGTCCGGCGGGGCCCTCCTACGGCGGTGCGGTCGAACCTCCGCCGGCGCAGCGGGTGTTCGTGGTGGGCCCCGTACGGCCGGCCGGAGAGTCGGGGGGCTCCGGGGAGCCGGAGGCCACGGTGGAGGAGGCCGCCACGCCGGTCACGTCGGCGTGGGAGGTGCTGCGCGGGTCCGTCAACGGGGAGCCGCGGGGCCCCGGGACGGTGGGCGAGGATGGGTGGGGTGGGGCCGATCAGTCGTACTGATGAGCTAGTCGGGTGCGGTGAGTTGGGCAGGTGTTCGAGAGAACGGGTCGAACTCATATGACTGTTCCGGTTCTCCGGCTGAGATCGTTGAAGTCGGGTAATGCTGAGTCGGCCTCGTCGACGCGTCAAGAAAGGCTCGCCCGGTGTCCCAGCCGTTCGAACTGCCGTCCTTCTACGTGCCGCACCCGGCACGGCTCAGCCCGCATCTCGACGAGGCCCGGGCCCATTCGGCGCTATGGGCCCAGGAGATGGGGATGCTGGAGGGTTCGGGCGTCTGGACCCGGGCGGACCTGGACGCCCACGACTACGGACTGCTCTGCGCCTACACCCACCCCGACGCGTCCGCCGAGGCGTTGTCGCTGGTCACCGACTGGTACGTGTGGGTGTTCTTCTTCGACGACCACTTCCTGGAGATCTTCAAGCGGACCAACGACCGGGTGGGCGGCAAGGCGTACCTGGACCGGCTGCCGCTGTTCATGCCCGCCGACCCGGACGCGCCGCTGCCGGAGCCGACCAACCCGGTCGAGGCCGGGCTGGCCGACCTGTGGCGGCGGACGGTGCCGGCGATGGGCGAGGACTGGCGGGTGCGGTTCGCGGAGAGCACCCGGAACCTGCTCAACGAGTCGCTGTGGGAGCTCGCCAACATCAACGCCGGCCGGGTCTCCAACCCCGTCGAGTACATCGAGATGCGCCGCAAGGTGGGCGGTGCGCCGTGGTCCGCCGGGCTGGTGGAGTACGCCGCGAACGCGGAGGTGCCGGCGTCGGTGTCGGGCTCGCGGCCGTTGCGGGTGCTGATGGACGCCTTCTCGGACGGCGTCCACCTGCGCAACGACCTGTTCTCGTACCAGCGCGAGGTCGAGGACGAGGGCGAACTCAGCAACGGCGTCCTGGTGCTGGAGAAGTTCCTGGAGTGCTCGACGCAGGAGGCCGCGGACGCCGTCAACGACCTGCTCACCTCGCGCCTCCAGCAGTTCGAGAACACCGTGTTCACCGAGCTGCCGCAGCTGTTCGCCGATACCGGGCTCGACGCCGACGGCTGCGCCAAGGTGCTGGCCTACGTCAAGGGCATGCAGGACTGGCAGGCCGGCGGGCACGAGTGGCACATGCGGTCCAGCCGGTACATGAACGGCGGCGGGGCGGCGGCTTCGGCGACCACCTGGTGGGACCCGTTCGCGATCGGCGGGGTGGGGACGTCGGCGCTGGACGTGCTCAGGGACGGCGGGGCGCTGGACGACCTGGCCGGCGAGCTGGGCTCGCTGAGCCGGTCGGGGCCGGTGACCAGGGCCTGGGCGCCCACGGTCGGGGAGTCGCCGGTGGCCGCGCTGCTCGCCGCGCTGGGCGGGGGCGTGTCGGGGGGCGGCGCACCGGGGATCCGGCCCGGGGTGCCGGGTGCTGGGGTGCCGGGTGCTGGGGCTGGGGCGTCGCTGGAGTCGCCCGGCACCGGGCCGGTCGGGGGCTCGCGCGGGGACGTCGACCCCGGGGTGCGGCGGGCGCGGTCGCACGCGCACGTGCCGTTCCAGGCCGTCGGGCCCTCCCGGCTCCCGGAGTTCCGGCTGCCGTTCACGGTCGAGCTGAGCCCCTACCTGGAGGCCTCGCGGCTGCACACCCTCGAATGGGCCGACCGGATCGGGCTGCTGGAGCCGAACGTCGGGGACCCGTCCGCGGGTGTCTGGACGGTCGAGCGGATGGCCGACTACGACCTCGCGCTCTGCGCGGCCGGCATCCACCCGGACGCCAGCGCCGATCAACTCGACCTCACCACCGACTGGTTGGCTTGGGGAACGTACGCGGACGACTACTTCCCCGTAGCGTTCGGCCGGACCGGGGACCTGGCGGGCGCCAAGGCGGTGCACGAGCGGTTCCGGCAGCTCATGCCGGTCGACGGCGAGCCGGGCGCGGACCCGCTCACGGCGCTGGAGCGCGGGCTGGCCGACCTCTGGGAGCGGACCGCCGGGCCGCTGGCCGCCGAGGCGCGCCGGACGTTCCGCGAGGCCGTCGAGAAGATGACGCTGAGCTGGATCTGGGAGCTCAACAACCAGGTGCAGAACCGGATCCCGGACCCGGTCGACTACCTGGAGATGCGCCGGGCCACCTTCGGCTCCGACCTCACCATGGGCCTCGCGCGGCTGGCGCACGGGAGCGTCGTGCCGCCCGAGGTCTACGCGAGCGGGCCGATGCGCTCGCTGGAGAACGCGGCCGCCGACTACGCCTGCATGATGAACGACCTTCATTCGTACCAGAAGGAGGTCGAGTTCGAGGGCGAGGTGCACAACGCCGTCCTGGTGGTGCAGAACTTCTTCAACTGCGACTACCCGGCGGCGGTGCGGATCGTCGACGACCTCATGCACGCGCGGCTGGGGCAGTTCCAGCACGTGGTGGCGGAGGAGTTCCCGGTGCTCTTCGACGACCACGCGCTGGACGGGCCGGCCCGGGCGGTGCTCGCCGGGTACGTCAAGGAGCTGGAGAACTGGCTCGCCGGGATCCTGATCTGGCACCGGGACTGCCGGCGGTACCGCGAGGAGGACCTGGTGCGGCACTTCGGGCGGGAGGCCGTCGGGGTGCCGGGCGCGGTCGCGGAGGAGGTCGTCGAGCCCGGCGGCGGGGTGGTGGGTGCGCTGCTGGTGCGTCCGACCGGGCTGGGGACGTCGGCGGCTTCGGTGGTGGGCGCGCTCGGGTAGCGGCCGGATGCGGGACGGGCCCGCCGGGGAGGGGGATGGGCTTCCCGGCGGGCCCGGGGGTGGTGGGGGCGTGTGATGGGCGCGTGGTGGGGGCACTGCGGGGGCGGGGTCGTGGGGTACGGCGGGCGCTGCGGGCCACGGCCCGGTGCGGGGCGGGCGGGTCGGTGGGGCGGCCGGGCCGTGGGCGCTGGGCGAGCGGAGCGGTGGGGGACTGGCTAGGGTGGCGAATCGGGGCAAACCGTCACACGAGAGGGCTTCGTCATGGCTGTGCTACCCGAGGGAACGCCCTGTTGGGCCGACGCGATGTTCGGCGACCCGGAGGGCGCGAAGGCCTTCTACGGCCAGGTGCTCGGCTGGACCTTCGGCGAGTCCTCCACCGAGTACGGCAACTACACCCAGGCCTACTCCGACGGCAAGGCGGTCGCCGCGATCGTCCCGCCGATGCCCGGCCAGAGCGAGGACGAGCCGGTCGGGTCCGCCTGGTGCCTCTACCTCGCCTCCCCGGACGCCGCCACCACCGCGGAGAAGATCCGCGGCCACGGCGGCGAGGTGCTGATGGGCCCGATGGCGGTCGGCGAGTTCGGCTCGATGGTGATCGCCAAGGACCCGGCCGGCGTCGTCTTCGGCGTCTGGCAGGCCGGCACCCACGAGGGCTTCGAGAAGCAGGCCGCGCCCGGCGCGTACACCTGGGCCGAGATCGTCACCCGCGACGGCGCCGCGGCGGACGGCTTCTTCCCCGCCGTCTTCCCCTACGCGGTGCAGCGGATGGTCGCCGAGCAGGCCGACTACAAGATCTTCAACGTCGATGAGCAGCCGGTTCTCGGCCGCATGCAGGCCGGTCCGGACGACCTGCCGCCCCGGGCGCCGAACTACGTCAGCGTGTACTTCGCGGTGGAGGACTGCGACGCGGCGGTCGCCAGGGTCACCGAACTGGGCGGGAAACTGCACTTCGGCCCGATGGACAGCCCGTTCGGCCGGTTCGCGGCCGTCGGGGATCCCCAGGGCGCGGCGTTCGGGGTGATCGATCTCGGGAAGACGTCCGGGGAGACGCCGGTCATGGTGGCGGAATGACGGCGGACGGGGCGACGGCGGACGGGGCGACGGCGGGAGGAGCGGCGGCCGGCGGCGGAGCGCTCACCGGGGAGCGGGCGGACCTGGTGCGCACGCTCGACAGGCACCGGGGGTTCCTGCGCCACACCGTCCGCGGTCTCGACGACGAGCAGGCCGCGCGCCGCACCACGGCCAGCGAGCTGTGCCTGGGCGGGCTGATCAAGCACGTCAGCGGGACGGAGGCGCTCTGGATGCGGTTCGCGACCGGTGGCGCGGCCGCGATGGAGGCCCAACCGGTCGACTGGGAGGGGCAGTTCCGGATGACCGAGGGCGAGACCCTGGCCGGGCTGCTCACCGCGTACGACCGGGTTGCCGCCGAGACGGACGCGCTGGTGGCGAGCCTGCCGGACCTCGACCTGGCCCACGCGCTGCCGTCGGCGCCGTGGTTCGAGCCGGGGGCCGCCTGGTCGGTGCGGCGGGTGCTGCTGCACGTCATCGCGGAGACGGCGCAGCACGCCGGGCACGCCGACATCATCCGGGAGGCGTTGGACGGGGCGAAGACGATGGGGTGAGCGGAGCGGGGGTGCGGGCGGTGACGGTCAGAGTTCCACGCCGAGCAGTTCGCGCAGGGCCCGGTCGCCGTCCGGCGTCACCCGCAGGGCGCGACCGGAGCCGATCCGTTGGACCCAGGTGCGGTCCAGCGCCGTCCGGCAGAGGGCCGCGCCGAAGGCGCCGCCAAGGTGGCTGCGCCGTTCCGTCCAGTCCAGGCAGGTGCGGACCACCGGGCGCCCGCCGGGGCGTCCGGCCCGGGCCGGGAGTTCGACGTTCAGCTCGGTCAGCCAGGTCCGGCCGCGGTCGGTGAGCGCAGTGCCGTCCTCGTCGGACACCAGGCCGCGGGCGAGGACGGCGTCGCTGACGGCCACGCCCAGGCGGCCGGCCAGGTGGTCGTAGCAGGTACGGGCGTGGGCTTCGGCGCTCCTCCGGGTCGCCTCGCGCAGCGAACCCGGGGTGGCGGAGGGCCGACCGGCGGTGGGGGCGGCGGTCGGGACGTGGAAGGACGCGAGGTCCTCGATCAGGGCGGCGACCTCCGGTCCGGCCAGCCGGACGTACCGGTGCCGGCCCTGGCGCTCCTCGGCCAGCAGGCCGCCGGCGATCAGCCGGGAGAGGTGCTCGCTCGCCGTGGACGGTGCCACCCCGGCGTGCCGGGCCAGCTCGCCGGCGGTCCAGGCGCGGCCGTCGAGCAGGGTCGTGCAGAACGTGGCGCGGGTCGGGTCGGCCAGCAGACCGGCGAGGTGGGCGAGTGACATGCCTCCATGGTGCCGCGAGCACGTTTCGGCGGGGGCCGAAGCGTTCCGGTCCTAGCTTGGGGCGCATGGTCGATCCTGTTGCTCCTGGTGTTGTTCGCGGTGTTGCCCGTGGTGTTGCTCGTGTCCCCTCCGGCTCGTCCGTCGGCTCTGTGGTGGGTGGTGCGTCCGGTGTGCCCGGTGGTTCGGTGCGGGCGGCGGGTTCGGTGCGGGTGCGGGGCTCGGGGGCGGTGGCCCTGCCGGGGCCGGGGCCGGTGTTCGCGCGGTACGGGGACGTCGTCGCCGCGCTCGCCGATCCGGCGCTGGTGCCGGTGCCGGTGCCGGTGCCTACCGGGACCGGGGCGGTCGGGAGCATGGCGTGGTTGAGGGCCACGGTGGCCCGGTTCAGTGCGGGCGGACCCCATGCCGTCCGGCGGGCGTTCGTCGAGGCGGACCTGGCCGGGCTCGACCCGGCTGCCCTCCGGGTGGCCGCGGCCGCCGGGTTCGAGGCGGACACGCGGGTGCGGACGGTCCGCGTCCTCGCGCAGGCGCTCGGGCTCGCGGAGCCGGAGGCGGTCGCCCGGGCGGTGGTCGTGGTCGCGGGGGCGTACTTCGTGGAGCGGCCCGAGGGCGCGGACGCCGACGGGGCGGAGGCCGACGGGGCGGCCGACGCGGCGGTGGCCTGGCTGCTGCCCCGGATGCTTCCGGAGAGCGGCGGACGGGGCACCGGGGGCAGGGGCGATGCGGGTGCGGGTGGCGGGCTCACGGGTGGCGGCCTCGCGGGTGGTGCGGGTGACGGGGGTGCTGAGGGCGGGGGTGCTGAGGGCGGGGGGTCGCCGGAATGGGCGGCCAATCGGATCGGTCTGCTCGTCCAGGCCTGCGACGCCACCGCCACGCTGGTGGAGCACACCCGCCGGGCCTTCGGGGAGGGGGCGCTCGGTGGGTGTGCGCTCGGCGGGGGCGGGGTGGGTGAGGGTGTGGCCGGCGGCAGCGCGTCCGTCGGGCGCGACCAGCTCCTCGCCGTGCTGCGGCAGGACCCGCCCGTGCGGACGATGCGTCGCCGGGCTGTCCGGGCGACCGGGGTCGGCGGGGTGGCCGTCCCCGCCGGGGCGGACGTGCTGCTCGACGTCGCCGCCGCCCAGGCGGACCGCCCCGACCTGCCGCCGCTGACCTTCGGCGCGCCGCCCAGGCTCTGTCCCGGGCGGACGCACGCGCTCGCCATCGCCGCGGGCATCCTGTACGGGGCCTCGGGCACCGTGCCGGCGGTGCCGGGCATGTCGGTCGGGGAGGCGGCGCCGGCCATGCCCGCCGGGGAGGCGGCGCCGGGCCACGTCCCGGACACCGACGGCCGCGATCCGGCCGGGCTCGTCCCCGCCATGGTCGAGCACGTTCTCGCGCTCGCCGACACGTGGACCGAGTGGGACGGCCGCCCGCTCACCGTCGACGGCCGGACCTTTGCGCCGCACAAGGCGATCCGGCGCGTCGCCGACCATCTCGTTGACCACCTCGCCGAGTTGGAGGCCCGGCTGGCCGGTGAGCCGACCCGGCCCGACCACTGGCACGCCTCCGCCTGCACCACCCCCGCCGACCTCGCGCCGTTCACCCGGGCCGACCTGGACGAGGCGCGCAGCCGGCTCACCCGGCTGGCCCGGATCTGGGCCGTCCGCCTCGGTGCGCTCACCGCCGAGCAGCTCGACCGTTCGCCCGGCCCGGGGTGGTCGTTCCGCCAGATCGCCTTCCACGTCGCCGAATCCGTGTACTACGCGGACGCCGTCGGCGACCTCCGCCCGCACGAGAGGACCACCGACCGATGAGCCGGACTCCGTCCGAGACCCAGTCCGAGACCCCGTTCGAGAACCCGTCCGAGACCCTGGCCGGGGCGCCGTCCGGGACGCCGTTCGCCGCGCTCCACCGTCGGCCGGGCGAGCCGCTGCTGCTCCCGAACTGCTGGGACCACGCCTCCGCCGCCCTCCTGGCCGAGCAGGGCTTCCCCGCCATCGGGACCACCAGTCTCGGTGTCGCGGCGGCGGCCGGACTGCCCGACGGCACGGCCGCGACCCGCGAGGAGACGCTGCGGCTGGCCCGCCGCCTCGGCCGGGCCGGGCACTACCTGCTCTCCGTGGACGTGGAGAACGGCTTCAGCGACGATCCGTCCGAGGTCGCGGCGCTGGCCGTCGAGTTGGCCGGAGCGGGTGTCGTCGGCATCAACCTGGAGGACGGGCGGCCGGACGGCGCGCTCACCCCGGTCGAGGTGCACGCCGCCAAGATCGCGGCGGTCAAGGCCGCCGTACCGGACCTGTTCGTCAACGCCCGTACCGACACCCACTGGCTCGGCCTGTCCGGGGCCGCCGAGGAGACCGACCGCCGGCTCGCCGTCTACCAGCAGGCGGGCGCAGACGGCCTGTTCGTGCCCGGCCTCACCGATCCGGCCGCCATCGCCAGGCTCTGCGGGAGCCTCGTCCGTCCGCTGAACATCCTCTGGACCCCGGCGGGGCCGGGTCTCCCCGAACTCGCGGCCCTCGGCGTCGCCCGCGTCAGCCTCGGCTCGTACCTGTACCGGACCGCTCTCGGTGCGGCCGTCTCCGCCGCCCTCGCGATCCGTACGGGCACCCCGGGAGCCGTCTCCGTGGACACCCCCGCCTACGCCGCTGTCCAGGCCCTGTACGCCGACGGGCGGTGAGCGGGTGAGCGGGTGAGCGGCGGGGGCGGGGGCGAATTATGCAGACCGGTCTACTGAAATCAGTAGACCGGTCTGCATAATCCTGGGCTTGGATTGGCGAATATACCGACCGGTCTACAGAGAAAGGTGAATTATGTAGACCGATCGGTATATTTATTCTCTTCTATGTAGACCAGGCGACATATTTCTCGCGGATGGCCCGCCGGAGCAGCACACCTTCAGAACGAGCGGGCGTTCAGCGGGTGAGGAGCTCACGGAGAGCGGCGGCCACCTCGGCCGGAGCCTCCTCGGCCATGAAGTGACCGTAGGGGACGGTGCTGTGGTGGAGGTCCGGGGCCCAGGCACGCCAGCGGGCGGCGGCGTCGAACCCGAGGGCGGCGCCCCAGTCCTGCTGGAGGACGGCAACGGGCATGCGGAGCTGTCGGCCGGCCGCGCGGTCGGCGCGGTCGTGATCGAGGTCGGGCCCGGCGGTGGCGCGGAAGTCGGCGACGATCGACGGGACCGCGGCGCGGCAGGCGGACAGGTAGGCGGCGCGGACGTCGTCCGGGATCGCGCCACGGTCGCGCGCCCAGAGATCGAGGAAGTGGCCGAAGAAGTCGTCGGCGCTCGCCGTGATCATGCGCTCCGGCAGCCCGGGCGGCTGGGCCATCAGATAGAGGTGGAAACCGACGGCGGCGGTGGCGCCGTGCAGCACGTCCCACGTGTCGAAGGTCGGCAGGACGTCCAGCGACGCGAGGTGGGTGACGGCGTCGGGGTGGTCGAGCCCGGCTCGGATCGCGACCAGCGCACCACGGTCGTGCCCGGCCAGCGCGAACCGCTCGTGGCCCAGGGCCCGGGCGAGGGCCACGACGTCGGCGGCCATCGTGCGCTTGGAGTACGCGGTGCCGTCCGGATCGGCAGGCTTGTCACTGGCGCCGTAGCCGCGCAGGTCGGGGCAGATGACGGTGTGGTCGGCGGCGAGGTCGGCGGCGACGTGGCGCCACATGAGGTGGGTCTGCGGGAAGCCGTGCAGGAGGACGACCGGGCTTCCGCTGCCCATGACGGCGGCGTGCAGGGCCACCCCGTCGGCGACGGGGACGCGGACGTACTCGGAACCGGGGACGGCGGGGGACGGCACGGGAGCGGGGGCAGGGGCGGGGAACGGCCTGGACATGGGCGGGGCCTCTCTTCGGCGGTCGGGCTGGTAGTCGGGCGGGCGTGCAGGCGGCCGGGCGGGCGGGCGTGCGGGCGGCCGGGCGGGCGGGCGTGCACGTGCTCACGCGTGTGCGTCCGGCGTTCGGAGCCCGGCGTGCGGAGCGGTGCGGTTGCGTACGACGAGCCTCGCCGACGCCGATCAGCGTTCGATCAGCGCGACACGGGGCGGGTCGCCGGTACGGTGGCGAGAGTGGGGCAGGAACGAGCAGAGACGGACCGGACGACGCGAGTGGCGTTCGGCGTGCTCGGGCCTGTGGTGGCCGAGCGGTCGGGTGAGGGCCCGCTCGCGCTGAAGGGTCCCCGGCACCGGGCCGTGCTGGCCCGGCTGATCGTCGCCCGCCGACGCGTCGTCCCGGTCTCCCGCCTGGTGGAGGACCTTTGGGTCGAGCCGCCGCGGGGCGCGGTGGGGTCGGTGCAGACCTTCGTCGGTGCGCTGCGCCGCGTCCTGGAGCCGGACCGTGCGCCCCGGACGCCCGCGCGTCTGCTGGTCACCGAGGGCCCGGGGTACGCGCTGCGGGCGGCGCCGGACGCGGTCGACGCGTGGCGGTTCGAGGCGGCCGTCGGGGAAGCCGCCCCGGAAGCGGCGGCGTGGGAGCCGGCGGTGCCGGCAGAGGCGGGGCGAGCCGAGCGGACCGGGCGGGAGAGCAGCGCGGCGGCGCTGCGCCGGCTCGACGAGGCCCTCGCACTCTGGCGCGGCCCCGCTTACGCCGAGTACGCCGAGGAGGCCTGGGCACGTGCCGAACGGGCCCGGCTCGCGGAGCTGCGGCTGCTGGCGGTGGAGCGCCGCGCCGTGGCCCTGCTCGGGCTGGGCCGGTCCGCGGACGCCGTGCCGGACCTCGACGCCCACCTCACCGAGCACCCCTGGCGCGAGGACGCCTGGCGGTTGCTGGCCCTCGCGCTCTACCGGCAGGGCCGCCAAGGGGAGGCGCTCGCCGTGCTCCGCCGGGCCCGGGCCACGCTGGTCGAGCAGCTGGGCCTGGACCCGACGCACCGGCTGCGCGCGCTGGAGGCGGACATCCTCGCGCAGTCGCCCGCGCTGGAGCCGGACGCCGTCGGCCCACAGCGGTCCCGGCCCGGCACCACGGCCGTCCCCGGCACGACGGCCGTCCCCGGCACGACGGCCGGGGACGGCCCGACGTCGCCGGACGAAGGGACCGACCGCCCGGGTCCGACCGACCGCCCCGATCCGACCGAACGGCTGTGGACGGCCGCGGCGGCGGCGTACGACCGCAGCGTCGCGGCCGGTGCGCGCGTCCGGCTGGAGTCCACGGTCGGCCTGCTCCGCAGCCTCGCGGTGACCGGCCCGGACGGTCTGACGGCCGCCCGGCAGCACCGGTGGGCCGCAGTGGAGGCGGCGGAGGAGTTCGGCGACCCCGAGCTCACCGCGCGGGTGCTCGGCGCCTTCGACGTCCCCGCGATCTGGCCGCGCAGCGACGACCCGGCGCTCGCGCACCGGCTGGTCGCCGCCGCCGAACGCACCCTGGCCGCCCTGCCGGACGGTCCCGCCCGGGACACGGCGCGCTGCCGACTGCTGGCGACGGTCGCGGTCGAGACCCGGGAGACCGGTGCGACCGGTGAGGCCGGTGCGACCGGTGAGGCCGGGGACCGCGGTACGGCGAACCACAGCGCCGGAGCCGGTGCCGGTGCCGGGGCCGGGGCCGGTGCCGCGGCCGGAGCCGTCCGATCGGACCGCGCCCGGCGCGCGGCGCACGAGGCGGAGGCGATCGCCCGTCGGCTCGACGATCCGGCGTTGCTGGCGTTCGCGCTCAACGGTGTCTTCCTGCAGTCCTTCGACCGGGCCGGCCGCGCGGCCGACCGGGACGCGATCGGTGCGGAACTCGTGGCGCTGGCGGCCCGTCACGGCCTGACGACGTACGAGGTCCTGGGACACCTGATCCGGTTGCAGTCGCGCAGCGCCCTCGCCGACTGGGCTGCCGCCGACGGGCACGCGGAGGCCGCCGACCGGCTCGCCGAGCGGCACGAGCTGCCGCTGGTGGGCGTGTTCACGGACGGGTACCGCGCGCTCCGGTCGGCCGTCGGCGGACGCCGCGCCCCGGCGAATCAGGCACCCGAAGCACCTGAAGCACCCGAGACATCCGAGGCGTCTGGAGCGTACGAGGCCTACGAGGCGTACGGGGCGTTCGCCGACCGCCTGGAGGCCGCCGGCATGCCGGGCATGGCACCGGGCCTGCGGGCGCTCGCCCTGCTGTCACTCCACGCCGCCCCGACGGCCACCCATCCGACGGCCACCGCCCCGACGGCCACCGCCCCGACGGCCACCGGCCTGCCGGCCGCCGTCGACCCGGGACAGGACTGGGGCCCGTACCGACCGTGGATCGAACCGCTCGCCCTGCTCCGTGCGGGCCGCCGGGCCGAGGCCCGTGCCGCCCTCCGTACCCTCCCCGAGCCTCCCGCCGACCCGCTCCTCGAAGTCTGCTGCTGCCTGGAGGCGGTCGCGGCCCGCCACCTCGGTGACCACCGCACGCTCCGCCGGGCGCGGGACCGCCTGCTTCCCGCTGCCGGCGAACTGGCGGGCGCTGCCACGGGGTTCCTGTCGTTCGGACCGGTGGCGGCCCATCTGTCGGTGATCACGGAGGCGCTCGGGGACCCGCCGTCCCCCCGTTGATCGGACTGCCTACGGACGGACCCGGGGCGGCGTCAGTCGTTGGTGAGGTAGCGACGGCCCGGGATCTGTTCGAAGATCAGGTTGGTCCGGGTCTGGGCCACCGCGGGGTGGGTGGTGAGGTGGTCGACCACGAAGTCGCGCAGTTCCTCCGGCCCGGCCACGCCGACGTGCAGCAGGTAGTCGTCGGACCCGGCCATGTGGAACACCGCCAGCACTCCCGGCAGGTCGGGCGCGGTGCCGCGGAAGCTCTCGTTCTGCTCGCGGGTGTGCGCCCGCAGCCTGACCGAGATCATCGCCTGCAGCGGAAGCCCGATGGCGGCCGGGTCTATCTCGGTCCGGAAGGCGCGGATGGTGCCGCGGTCGCGCAGCGCGCGTACCCGGGCCAGGCAGGTCGACGGGGCGATGCCCACGGCCTCGGCGAGCGCGTTGTTCGGGGTGCGGGCGTTCTCGGCGAGGACGCGCAGGATCGCGCGGTCGGTGTCGTCGATGGGCACCCGGTGGGCCTGCGGATAATTCGGCACGCCGGTCAGCGTCCCCGACCCGGGCGAAGATGTGCAAGGCGAACCGGGGCCTGCACCGAATCTTCTGCGGAGACCCTTCACCTGGGTGGCTGAAAGTTCCATCCTTGCGGGCGGGCCGCTCCTGCGGGCCAGCCGCCGCAAGCCGCCCAGCGAACCCGGAGCGCCCAGCCATGAGCACCGCCACGAGCCCTTCGACGAGCCCCTCGACGAGCGCCGGGACGAGCGTTGCCACGGGCTCTCCGGCGAACCGGGCAGCGGATCGGGTGCCGACCCCCGCGCCCGCCCGCACCACCTTCCTCGGCGCCGACGCCGGCACCGGCACCGGTACAGGCATCTACACCGGCCTCAACAGCGACAGCGACACCGCCCTCGACACCGACACCGACGCGGAGCCGGAGAAGGCGGACTTCGCGATACCCGCCGAGGGGCTCACCGAGGGCGAGCGGCTGCGTGCCCTCGACCGGATGGACGGCTACCTGACCCGCAAGCGCCGCCACCTCGTCGGCTACCAGGCCACCCAGGAACTCGCGGGCAGCGCCCTCGACCTGGCCCGCTTCATGCTGAGCAACATCAACAACCTCGGCGACCCGTTCCAGAGCGGCGGCTACAAGCCGAACACCAAGGTCGTCGAGCGCGCGGTGCTGGACTACTACGCGCGGCTCTGGCACGCCGGGCGGCCGTACGACCCGTCGGACCCGGAGTCGTACTGGGGCTACATGCTGTCGATGGGCTCGACCGAGGGCAACATGTACGCCCTCTGGAACGCGCGCGACTACCTGACCCGGCCCGGTGCGCCCCGGCCGGTCGCGTTCTACTCCGAGGACACCCACTACTCCTTCGCCAAGGCCGTCCGGGTGCTGGGCGTCGACACCTTCCACGCGGTGGGCACGGCGGACTACCCGGGCGAGTGCCCGCTCGGCGGGGACTGGCCCGCGGAGGTCCCCTCCCAGGCCGGGCCGTCCGGCCGCTCCTGGGACGGGCCCGGCAGTGTCGACGTGGACGCGCTCGCGGTGCTGGTGGAGTTCTTCGCGGCGAAGGGGCACCCCGTCTTCGTCAACTTCAACCTCGGGAGCACCTTCAAGGGTGCCCACGACGACGTCCGGGGTGCGTGCGAGCGGCTGCTGCCCGTCTTCGAGAGGCACGGGCTGCTGCCGGACGCGAACGGCCCGGGCGAGGGGCGCCGTGGCTTCTGGATCCACGTGGACGGGGCGCTCGGCGCCGGGTACGCGCCCTTCGCGCGGATGGCCGCCGCCGACCCGGGGGCGTACGGCTGGGCGCCGGAGGCCGTCCTGCCGGAGTTCGACTTCGGCCTCACCCTGCCGCGCGGAGCCGTCGGTGGGGCCGGGACGTCCGGTGGGGCCGGGACGTCCGGAGGAACCGGCGCGGACCGGGAGGCCGGCACGGCCGGGGACGTCGACATGGTGGCCTCGATCGCGATGAGCGGCCACAAGTGGGCCGGTGTGCCCTGGCCGTGCGGGGTCTTCATGACGAAGACCAAGTACCAGCTCGAACCGCCGACCCAGCCGGAGTACATCGGCGCGCCGGACAGCACCTTCGCCGGGTCCCGCAACGGCTTCTCGCCGTTGGTGCTCTGGGACCACCTCTCCCGGCACTCCTACCGGGACCAGGTCGACCGGATCCGGCGCGCCCAGGAGCTGGCCGCCTACCTGGAGGCCGGTCTGCGCCGGCTGGAGGCGGAGACCGGCGCCGAGCTGTGGCCGGCCCGGACGCCGGGCGCCATCACCGTGCGGTTCCGCAAGCCCGGTGCCGCGCTGGTGGCCAAGTGGTCGCTGTCCTCCGAGAACGTGCTGACCAGCCCGGACGATCCGGCGAGCCGGCGGGGGTACGTGCACGTGTTCCTGATGCCGTCGGTGGACCGGGCGAAGCTGGACGCCCTGCTGGACGACCTCTCCCGGGACCAGGTGATCCTCGGCGCGGTCTGACCCGTCGACGTTCGCGCCGCCGACCCGGTCGGGGCCGCGCGCCGACCGGGGCCGCGCTCCGACCGGGTCCGCGCGGCCCGCCCGCCCCCGCCGGGTCCGCGCAGTCCGTCGGCCCCCGTCAGGTCCGCGCAGCCCCCGCCGGGTCCGCGCCGTCCGCGGCGCAGTGGCGCCCGTACCGCGCGGGCTCCCGCCGCTACCGCGGAAATTCGGTGGTGCCACCGGGAACCGGGTTGTTACGCTCGCCGCTCCGTACGTCCGTTCTGTCTGCCTATGGCCCCGTGCCACCGAGAGGGTGTCTTGATGTCCCGGTCCGCGCCGAGTGCGCCTCGTCCGACTGCCTGACCGACCGTCGAGGCCGCTCGGCCTGCTCTTGCTGTCGTCATCGATCTCCCAGCAAGGAGCACCCCGGGTGTCCAGCACCTCCAACAGCACCTCCAACAGCGCCAACAGCGCCAACAACCCATCCCGCCACACCCCCGGCACCACCGCACGCAGCCACACCCAGCGGACGGCCACCTTCGGCTGCGCGTGGTGCGGTCTGACCGTCTCCTCGTTCGCCGCCGACGGCGCGCGGCGCAACCACTGCCCGTCCTGTCTGCACTCGCAGCACGTCCTCGACCACGTCGAGGGCGGCCCGAGCGCGTGCCACGGCCGGATGTCGCCGATCGCCATCGCCGTGCTGCGCACCGGCGACTGGAGGGTCGTCCACCGCTGCGTGCGCTGCGACGAGTTGACGTCCAACCCGGTCTGCCCGGACGACAACCAGCTCATCCTGATGCGCATCGCGGTGCGGCCGCTGGCCGAACCCCCCTTCCCGCTCGAAGCGTTCGGATCCCTCTGAACCGCCCGTGCGAGAGGGGAGACGACCGTGCCACGACGCAGGAACAGCACCGCCCACCGCCGCGCCCAGCGCCACAAGGACGTCCTGCACGGCCAGGGCGGTCACCGGGCGCGCGACTTCCGGTGCGTCGGCTGCCGGCTGGACGTCCCGCTGGACGCCCCCGGTACCGCCCACCGCAACCACTGCCCGAACTGTCTGGCCAGCCTCCACGTCGACGGCCGTGTCCCCGGGGACCGGGCCGCCGACTGCCGGGGCCGGATGGAACCACTGGGGGTGTCCGTGCGCGCCGACGGCGAGTGGATGATCGTCCACCAGTGCCTGTCCTGCGATGAACTGAGCACCAATCGGATCGCGGGTGACGACAACCCGTTGCCGCTGCTGCGACTGGTCCTCGGTCCTCTGCGGGACGCGGCGTTCGCGCACCGCGTCCTGCTCGCCCTGTAGTTCCGCCCACCGGGGTGCCCGGGGCCGCAAGGTCCCGGGCACTTCGTGCTGCCGGAGAGCAACAGGACGTGGGAGGAGGGGAACTCGGGACCGGGGTACCGGGCACGGGCCGTGCCGGGAGCCGGCTCCTGGTGCTGTGGGCCGACGCTCCGGCGGGCGTCCGGTTCCTAGTCTCAAGGGGCGTGATCACGCGGCCCGGCCGCCGGGCGGGCCGTCGTCGTCGCAGCCTCCTCCTTCCAGCGCGCCCTCGCGGCACCGTACCCAGGGAGCTTCCGCATGTCCGTGCGTCGCACCACGTCAGATCCTTCGGCTCCTTCGCACCTGTCATCCCCGTCATCCCCGTCATCCCTGCCGTCCCTGCCGTCCCTGCTGCCCCTGCCGTCCCCGTCGCGCTCCGCACGCCCCCCACGCGCTTCGCGCTCCTCGCTCCCGGCACGTTCGTCACGTCCGTCGCGCCCGGTCCTCCGCGACGCGGTCCGGTCGCCCCGGCGTGCCCTCGCGGTGCTGCTCGCCGCGAGTGCCGCCCTCGGCGTGGCCGGAGCCCTGCCCGCCGCGGCGGTGCCGTCCGGCGGCCCCAAGGACACGGTGCGGGCCGGACTGGAGAAGCTGGTCAAGGACGACCGGTACCCCGCCGCGCTGGCCTCGGTCACCACCCCCGACGGGCGTGACCGCAACTACGCCGCGGGCGTCGCCGACCTGCGGACCGGGGCGAAGGCGCCGGTGGACGGACGGCTGCGCGCGGGCAGCACCACCAAGACCTTCGTCGCCACGGTCGTCCTGCAGCTGGTCGGCGAGGGCAAGGCGGAACTCGACGCGCCCATCGACCGCTACCTGCCCGGCCTGGTGCGCGGCGAGGGCATCGACGGCCGGGCCATCACCGTCCGCCAGCTGCTCCAGCACACCAGCGGCCTGCCCAACTTCACCGACGACCTCCGCGAAGGCGTCTTCACCGAGGACCGCCACCGCTACTACCAGCCGCGCGAGCTGCTCGACATCGCGTTCGCGCACAAGGCGGTCTTCGCCCCGGGCACGAGCTGGGCGTACAGCAACACCAACTACGTCCTCGCCGGCCTGCTGATCGAGAAGGTCACCGGCCGTCCGCTCGCCGAACAGCTCGTCAAGCGGGTGATCGAGCCCCTCGGGCTGCGGCACACCTACTCCCCGGGCGTGGGCGACGAGAGCATCCGGGGTCCGCACCCGCACGGCTACCACGCCGCCGGGCCGGACGGTCGGCTGAGCGACGTCACCGACCTCGACCCCTCCTGGGGCTGGGCCGCCGGTCAGCTGATCTCCACGCCGAGCGACCTGAACCGCTTCTTCTCCGGCCTGCTGGGCGGCAAGCTGCTCAAGCCCGCCCAGCTCGCCGAGATGCGGACCACGGTCAAGATCCCCCGGATCGGCTCGCTGCCCGACCAGGAGTACGGGCTCGGAATCTTCCGCACGCCGCTGAGCTGCGGAAAGGTCGTCTGGGGGCACGGCGGTGCCATGCCCGGCTACCACACCTTTCCCGGGGTGACCGAGGACGGCCGCGCCGCCACCATCGCCCTGACCGCGAACATCGCCCCCAGCCCGCAGGGCGTCGAACACGCCGAGGCGCTGTTCGCCGCGACGCTGTGCGGCAGGTGACCGATCCGGACGAGTGCCCCCGCAGGACACGTGACCGTACGCGGCACGTGGCCTGCGGGCACGTGCCCCCATGCGGCTCGACCCGCGCCGGGTCCGTGCCGCAGCCGCCCAGCCGCCCGTCCGCCGGCCCGTCTGCCCGTCCGCCGACCCGCCGCCGATCGCCCGCTAGCCCTCCTCGCCCGCCTGGTCACCGCCCCCCGAGCGGGCGGTGACCAGGCCGGACTCGTACGCCGCGATGACCGCCTGGGCCCGGTCGCGCACGTCGAGCTTCCCGAAGACGCTGGTGATGTGGTTCTTCACGGTGGAGCTGCTGATGTCCATGGACCGGGCGATCGCGGCGTTGTCGAGGCCGGTGGCCATCAGCCGCCACACCTCCACCTCGCGCGGCGTGAGGTCGCCCGGCGCGACGGCCGGCTGCGGCGGAGCACCGAGCGGCACCCGCACGTAGGCGGAGATCAGTCGGGTGAGCAGGCGCGGTGCGACCACCGCCTCGCCGGCGTGGACGGTGCGGATCGCCGCGCCCAGGTCCTCCGGCGAGACGTCCTTGGGGAGGAACCCGTACGCGCCGGCGCGCAGCGCGGCCACCACGTACTCGTCCATGTCGAAGGTGCTGAGCGCGAGGACCCGGCAGTCCGGCAGGGTGCGGGCCAGTTCCTCGGTGGCGCCGACCCCGTCCAGGACCGGCATCCGGATGTCCATCACCACGACGTCGGGGCGCAGCCGGTGGGCGAGTTCGACGGCCTGCCGCCCGTCCTCGGCCTCGCCGACCACCTCGAAGCCGGGGTCGGGGGCGAGGATCAGTGTCAGACCGCGCCGGACCAGCGGCTGGTCGTCCACGACGAGGAGCCTGATCCGCGGTTCCGGGGTGGTCATCGCGGTACCTCCGCGCGCCGGCCGATCATGCCGGGTCGCCTGCTCATCCCAAGTCTCCTGCTCTTCGCCGACCGACTGCTCGTCCCCGGCCGGTCGTCCGCTCCCGGCCGGTCGTCCGCTCCCGGCCGGTCGTCCGCTCCCGGCCCGTTGTCCGTCCCCGGGCGGTGGCCCGTCTCCGGGCGACCGCGCGTCCCGTGCGGGTCGCCCGCCTCCGGCCGCCCCTCCACCCGGCTGCCCTCCACCCGGCTGCCGTCCTCGCGGCTGCCGTCCTCGCGGCGCCCGTCCTCCCGCTCCCGTTCCCCGCGCTGGACGGCCGCCTCGGCGCTCTCGTCCGGGGCCAGCGGAAGCTCGGCCAGCACCGCGAAGCCGCCCTCCGGCCGCGGGCCGGCCTCCAGGGTGCCGCCGTGCAGGGCGACCCGCTCCCGCATGCCGATCAGGCCGTAGCCGCCCCGGTCGCCGGCCGGCACGGCGTCCTGCGCGGGGACGCCCACGCCGTCGTCCCGCACCTCGACGGTGACCCCGTCCGGGCGGTAGGTCAGCCGCACGGTCGCGCGGGCGGGGCCGGCGTACTTGCGGGCGTTGGTGAGGCCCTCCTGGACGATCCGGAAGACCGTCAGGCCGACCGTCGGCGGCAGCGGGCGCCGGGGCCCGTGCACGCCGAGTTCGGTGGGCAGTCCGGCCCGGCAGGACTCCTCCACCAGCCGGCCGAGGTCGTCCGCCCCGGGCTGGGGCGACGGCGGTACGGCGTCCGGTTCGTCGCCGGCCCGCAGGACGTTCAGCAGCTGGCGCATCTCGCGCAGCGCCAGCCGCCCGGAGGACTCCAGGGTGACCAGGGCGTCCCGGACCACCTCGGGGTCGGCGAGGTTGGCGCGGGCGCCGCCGGCCATCAGCTGCATGGTGGTGATGTGGTGGGCCACGATGTCGTGCAGCTCCCGGGCGATGCGGCGACGCTCCTCGGCGACCGCGCGGTCGGCCAGCAGCCGCCGGTTGGCGGTCACCTCGCGCTGCCAGCGGGCCACCGCGAGGCCGCCGCCGGCCACGAGGGCGGCGGACGCCGGGGCGGCGATGATCCCTTCCCAGGACGGGAACCGGAAGTGGCTCTGGCACAGCGCCGTCGCCACCGCGGTGACCAGGGCGCAGACCGCCGTCACCGCGTAGCCGCGGTACCGGCCGACCGAGTACATCGCGACCGTCAGGACGGCGCCGAAGCGGATGCCCGTCGACATCAGCAGGTCGGCCGAGCCACCGAGCACCAGGACGGCGGCGAGTGCCTGGACCGGGTACCGGCGGCGGGCGAGCAGGGGCACGCCCGACAGCGCCGCGAGGAGGAAGCCCGGCACGCTCACGGTGCCGGTGCCGCTCACCCCGCTGATGAGCAGGTAGGCGAGCGTGTCGAGCACGCTGGCGCAGGCGGCCACCATCGAGTCGGCCTGCGTCCACGGCAGTCCGTCGGAACGGTCCGGCACCCGGCCGTCCGAGCGGCCCGCCGGCCCGTCGTCCGCCGGCCCGCCGCCGATGAGGCCCGCGGACCAGCCGCCCGTGCGACTGCCCGTGCGACTTCCCGCCCGACTCGCCGTGCGGCCGTCCTCACGGCCGTCCGCCGCCGTCGCGCCGGGACGCTGACGCTCGTCCATGTCGGTCCTCCCCGGCTGGTCAGCGCTGATGCACCCATTCTGGCATCGCCCCGCGGGGCCCGTAATGGTCCCCGCGGCCGAGGTCCGGAGCACGGAACCAGGAGCACGGTCCCGGGTCCGGCCGGGCCGGGGGAGCGGGGGCCCCGACCCGGATCGTCCGCTGCTCGGACGCCCGGGACCCCTTTCACCTGATGGTCTGGTATCAGGCCGGGAACCCCCGGCGACGAGGCCGACGTTCGCGTCCATCAGCCGGAGGACATCGTGATCCGCGCACTGACCGGATTCTCCACGAGACACGCGTGGAAGATCATCGCCGTCTGGGCGGTGCTGGGGCTCGGGATGACCGCGCTGGCACCGATGCTCCTCGGCCGCGTGACCCAGTCCCAGAGCGGGGACTTCCTGCCCCGCAGCTACGACTCGGCCGCCGCCCTGCGGATCGCCGAGGAGAACTTCGGGGTGAAGCCCGACGCCACCACCATCACGGTGCTGGTCGCCCGCAGCGACGGCAAGGCGCTCGGCGCGGCCGACCAGCAGCGGATCGAGGCCGAGGCGGCGGAGCTCGGCCGGCACCGGGTCGAGATGCCCAGGAAGAAGGACGAGCCGTCCTTCCTCCTCCCCGACCACTCCCAGACGCCCCGGGTCGCCCCGGCGATGACCGCGCCCGACCGGAGCTTCGAACTGCTCTCCGTCGAGCTGACCGGGAACATCGGCGAGGAGGGCGTCCAGGACGTCTACCGGACCTTCCGGGACGACGCCCGCGAGCGGTTCGCCGGAGCCGGGATGCGCACCGGGTTCACCGGTGGCCTGGCCGAGGCCGCCGACTTCGCCGACGACAACCGGACCGCCGCGATCGTCGGCAGCGCGCTCGTCACCGGTCTGATCGTGCTGCTCAACGTGCTGGTGTTCCGCAGCGTGCTCGCCGCCGTGCTGCCGCTGCTCGCGGTCGCCATGATCGGTGGCGCGGCCGGCGGCGCGGTGGCCGGCGCGGCGATGCTCACCGGGCTCAAGCTGGACGCCTCCACCCCGGGCCTGATCTCCGTCGTCCTGCTCGGCATCGGCGTCGACTACCTGCTGTTCCTGCTCTTCCGGTTCCGCGAGCACCTGCGGACCCGTCCCGACCAGCCGGCCCGTGAGGCCGCCGCCGAGGTCTCCGGCCGGGTCGGCACCGCGATCACCTCGGCCGCGCTGACCATCGTGGCCGCCTTCGCCACCCTCGGTGTGGCGAGCTTCGGGCAGTTCCGCTCGCTCGGCCCGGCGATCGCCGTCGCGGTCCTCGTCATGCTGCTGGGCAGCCTCACCCTGATGCCCGCCCTGCTCGCCGCCTGCGGCCGCAAGATGTTCTGGCCTTCCCGCAGCCTGCGGCGGGAGCCCCGCGAGGGCGTCGCCGCCCGCTTCGGCACCCTCGTCGCCCGGCGCCCGGTGGCGCTGCTGTTCGCCTCCGTCGCCCTGCTCGGTGCGCTGGCCGCCGGGATGGCCGGGATCCGGATGGACTACGGCCAGGGCAGCAACGACTCCAAGACCGCCGCGGCGGCCACCGCCGCGGAGATCTCGCGGGCGCTGCCGGCCGGTGTCTCCGACCCGACGAGCGTCTACGTCGTCGCCAAGGACGGCGGCACCCTCGACACCGCCCGGCTCGACGGCCTCTCCCACGCCCTGTCGCAGGTCGACGGCGTCGGCCAGGTCGGCGGGACGGCCCTGAACGAGGACCGCCGAGCCGCCCGGATCGACCTCTTCCTGAACGTCGACACCCAGAGCGCCCGGGCCCGTGAGCTGGCCTCCGGCCCGGTCCGCGCCGCGGTCGCCGCGAACACGCCCGCCGGACTGAGCGCCCACGTCGGCGGCACGGCGGCGATCTTCGCCGACATCTCCACCGCCGTCGACCACGACCTGACCGTCGTCTTCCCGGTCGCCGCCGCGCTCATCGCCCTGATCCTGCTGCTGCTCCTGCGCAGCCTGCTCGCCCCGGTGGTGCTGATGCTGGCCGTCGGCCTCGGCTTCGCGGCCACCCTCGGCGCCGCCACCCTGCTCTTCCAGCACGGCCTGGGCGAACCGGGCGTCAGCTTCACCCTCCCCCTGGTGCTGTTCCTGTTCGTGGTGGCGCTCGGCACCGACTACAACATCCTCATCACCGACCGCATCCGCGAGGAGATGCATCACCCCGGTTCGCCCCGCGACGCCGTCGCCCGCGCCGTCCGCCACACCACCCCCACCATCGCCACCGCCGGGCTGGTCCTGGCCGGCTCCTTCGCCACCCTCGCCACCAACCCGGGCAGCGAGCAGGTCGCCTTCGCGCTGACCCTGGGCATCTTCCTCTCCGCCTTCGTCCTCTCGCTCGTCCTGGTCCCCGCCGTCGCGGTCCTCCTCGGGCGCTCCCTCTGGTGGCCGCTGCGCCCGGCCCCCGCGGCCCGCCCCACCGCCGGCCACGCGCCCGCGGCGCACCCGACGCCCTACCCGCACCAGTACCGGCCCCAGGCGTCGGACCCGCACCAGCCCCAGCCCCAGCCCCAGCACCAGTACCCGAACCCGGCCCCGCAGCAGTACGCGAACCCCCAGCAGTACCCGGCCCCGCACCAGGGTTCGGACCCGAACCCGCAGCAGTACCCGCACCAGGGTTCGGACCAGCACCCCTACCCGGGCACGGACCCCACCCGCATCCACACCCTCTGACCCACCGCCCCACCCCCTGAACGGCGCCCGCTGCCCCGGGCGCCCGGAGGCCCGCTCCCACCCCGAGGAGCGGGCCTCCACCCGTGCGGGGGCTCAGCGTTCACCGCGAAGCGCATCACCCGGGCCGTGCGCGTTCACGGCGCAGAGACCGTCGACGATGTCGGGGTACCCGGCCCGGTGCGGCGGGTGCTGCCCGAAGGCGGCGGCGCCGCGCGACCCGCTGTGCGGGGCCGTCCGTCCGAGGGGGATTCGAACGACAACTCGTGGGCGTGACAAGGGACACGGCGGCCCGGGGAGGCGTTACCCTCCGGTGAGGGCGGCGATCGGTGCGCAGCAGGGAGGCGGCATTGGCCGGAGACTCGTACGCCGGGGACATCGCCGACCATCCGGCCTGCCGGCCGCTGTTCGAGGCCTGGGTCGGTACGGACCCCGCCCACCGCCGCCGACTGGCGGCGGCGCCGGCCGTGCCGGGGCCCATCGCGCTGCGCAGCCGCTACCGGCACCTGCTCGATCCCGCGACGGATCCCGGGCCGCTGGACCCGGACCTGTCGTTCGAGGACTGGGTGCTCGTGCTGAGGCTGGAGACGGCGGGCGACGACGCGCTGCGCAGCGGTGCCTACGCCGAGGCCGCGGCCGCCTTCGACGAGTTGCTGGCGCACGGGGCGAACGGCGCCATGTGGCCGGCCGCCGTGCACGCCCACATCGGCCTGGGGGACCTCCACCGGGAGCAGGACCGGGTGGAGACCGCCCTGCGGGAGTACGAGTCCGCCGTCCGGGCCGCCGACGGCTACCGGTTCGGGCGGATGCGCGCCCTGGTCGGCTCGGCGTACCTCGCGCTGCGCGGGCACTCCGCCGAGCTCGCGTTCGAGCAGTTCGAGGAGGCGGCGGCGCTCGCCGGGACGCTCGGCGACCCCGTCTACTCGGGCAACGCCCTGCTGGGGGCGGCCGAGTGCGCCGAACGTCTGGGGAGGTTCGAAGCGGCCGAGCGGCACGCCCGCGCGGCGTTCGAGGCGGCCACCGCGGTGAGGTCCTCGCTGGGCCAGGGCAATGCGGCGCAGCGCCTGGGTGCGCTGCTGCACCGGTTGGGACGGCGCGACGAGGCGTGGGAGTGGTTCGACAGGGGTCTCGCGGCGGCCCAGCAGGACATGGATCCCAACAGCCTGGTCAACCTCCGGTCGCTGCGCGGTGATCTGCTGCTCGAAGCGAGGGACCTCGACGCGGCGGAGCGGGAGTACAGCGCCGCGCTCCTCACCGCCGCCGCGGCGGGCCTCGTCCGCGGCCAGGTGCACGCGCGGCACGACCTGGCACGGGTGGTCCGCGGGCGCGGTCAGTGGGACCGTGCCGCCGAGATGTTCGCCGCCTCCACCGCCGCGTACAAGCGCATCGACGATCTCCTGGGCATGTGCAACGCCATGGCCAAGCACGCCGAGGCCCACGAGCGGCGCGGGCGGGCCGGCGAGTCGCTCGGCGTGCGCTACGACGCGGTCGTGGAGGTGGAGTCCTACCGGGCGGGTCACAAGGAGGAGCGGTTCCAGGCGGAGTACCGCGCGCGCTTCCGGAAGGTGTACTCCGACGCCCTGGCCGCGGCGACGGAGCACGAGTCCGCCGAGGGCTTCGCCTGGGTCGCCGACTTCCTGGCCGGGCGCCGCCTGGCGGGCCTGCTGGAGGCGAACCGGGCGGCGGCGGCCTCCGACGAGCGGCACCTGCTGCAGGAACTCCTCACCCGGGCCGACCACGGTCTCCTCACCGGGGGGAACCAGGACGCCCCCGCGCGGCGGGAGCGGGAGGAGCGCCTGCGGAAGCTGCGCGCGCTCGTCGTCCGGCACGGCGGCACGGAGCGGGCGGTCGGGAGCCTGGACGACCTCCTGGCCGCCGTGTACCTGCCTCCGGCCGACGAGCGCACCGCGCTGACGGCCGCGCTCCCCGACGGTTGCCACGTCCTCCAGGTGCTGCTCGACCCGGTGCGGGAGGACGTCCTCCGCTGGGCCTGGAGGGACCCGGACGGCGTGAGCGTGCTCGGCGAGGCCGCGGTGCCGGACGGCGCGCGCCGGCTGCTGACCGTGCTGCGCACGGGCGGGGACGGGCACGCCGACGAGCGGCGCTCGCTCACGGCCGGGAGCCTGCTGCCCCTGGCCGGGCTGCTGCCACCGGGGCTGCGCCGGGCCCTGGCCGAACCCGGGGACCACGACCTGCTGATCATCCCGCTGGGGGAGCTCTGGTCGGTGCCGTGGGGCGCCCTGCCCCTGACGGGAACGGCGGACGGACGGCTCCTCGGGGAGTCCGCACGGTTCGTGGTCTGCCCCTCGCTCACCATCCAGCAGCAGCTCTCGGCCCGGCACGCCACCGCTCCCGTGGCGGACGCGCCCTGCCCGGTGGACGTCTGGCGCAGCCCGCTGGTCCGGTGGCACCCCCTGGACCTGTTCGAACGCGACCGCAGGTGGGCGCCCCGTCGGCTGGCGTCGGCGGCCGAGGCCCGTGCCAGGCTCCTCGACGACGCGGATCTCGTGGTGGTGGCGGGCCACGGCCGTCCGGCGCCCGGCATCGGCCACTACCTCGAACTCGCCGAGGACGAGTGGCTCCTGCCGGTCGACCTGATCGGGGCGGGCCCTCCGCGGCGGCTCGTGATGATCACCTGCTGGGGGAGCGTCTACCCGGGAGGCGTCCCCAGCGACCCCGTCAGCCTGGCCACCCTCGCCCTCGCCGGCGGCACCACGGAGATCCTGGCCACGGTCGGGGAGCTCGGCGACTCGGCCCTGGCCACTCGCTACGTCGAGATGGTGCTGGGTCAACTGCCCTCCTGCTCGGCCGCCGAGGCGGTGCGCAGGGCCACCCGGCGGCTGCTCGCCGGTCCGCGCATCCGCGAGCAGCCCGTCCACCACTGGGCCCCGCTCGTCCCCATCGGCACGCTCACCCCGACCCCGTGAGGACCGTGATGACAGTCGGCAGCCACCAGGAGCTCCCGTACGAGACCTCCGACCCGCTCGCGTACGAGTGGACGGACAAGGCGTTCGACATGTGCAACGGGGCGAACCCGACGCTCTTCGGGAGTGTCCGCAGGGCCGACGGCGTCAGCCGTGCCGTCGTGCACGGAGCGTGCCCCCGCTGTTCCGGCGACATCCAGTGGGACGAGCAGCTCTCGGCCTCCGGGGAGTCGGGAGTGCTGGGCGCCGAGGGTGGCGGGGGGCCGGATCCGTACGCGCGGGTCAACGTGGTCTGCGACTGCGTCCTGCCGCATCCCCGGCGTCCGGAGGGCGTCACCCGGGGATGCGGCATCGGGTTCACCCTTGAGATCTTCCGGGGTGAGGAGGGATGACCTCGAATCCGGCCTCCCCGGCCCCGCGCCCGCGCCCGCGCCCGCGCCCGGGTCCGGGTCCGGGTCCGATTCCGCCTCCGCCCCCGTTCCCGCCGCTGCCCCCGGTTCCGCCCACGGCGCCGGACCCTGTGCCGCCCCCGCCCCTGCCCCCGCCCCGGTACCGGCGTCCGAGTGCCGCCCCGACCCCGCGGGAACTGGCCGAGGACGAGGCCTGGCGGGAGTACAGCGAGCAGTCGCTCGACCGGGCGCGCAGCAGTGCCGAGGAGTGGCGGACCGGGCTGGGGGTCCTGGTGACGGTCATCGCCGGCGGACTGATCCTCAAAGGCCCGTCGAGCACCGCGGATCTGACCACCGTCTGGCGCGCCGCTCTCACCGCCGCGCTGGCCACGGGCTTCGCCGGTGCTCTGTACGGTCTCTGGCGGGCCGTACGCGCTGCCGCCGCCGGAGGCACCGAACAGGTGGACCGCGACGCGGTCCGCGCCAAGTACGGGTCGCTCGGCCGCTACAAGGCCGCCGCGGCCGCTCGCGTCACCGCCGACCTCCGGGTGGCCAGGGTGGCCCTGCTGATCAGCCTGCCGCTGGTGGTCGCCGCCACCCTTGCTTCCTGGTGGGCACCGCGCCACACCGCCACCGCCCCCGCCGCGCCGCCCGGACAACTCTTCGTCGTCGTGGTGTCGTCGGGGGAGCCCCTCTGCGGGGAAGTGCTGCTGTCGGTGGGCCGGTTGACCGTCAGGTCCGCGCTGTCCCGGCAGGTGCAGCACATCCCGTTCGACCGGGTCGGATCCATGACACCCACGTCGTCGTGCGCCGGCGCCCACCGCTAGACCCCGCGCGCTCCCTCCCTCCCTCCCTCTCCCTCTCCCTCTCCCGCCGGCTTCCGTGCCACGAGAACCGCACCGCCGGACGTGACGAAGGCCACACGCCGCTGCGGCCCCCCGGGTCCGCTAGGGTCGGCTCAGACCCGCCCTGAACTGGGATTCTGCGTCGACCGGCAGTGATGCGGCCGACGCGGGTCTGACCTCCCCTGGAGAACTGCATGACCGATCTTGCATTCCGCTCCGCAGGTCAGCTCGCCGCCGCCGTCGCGGCGAAGGAGGTGTCGAGCGTCGAACTGCTCGACCACTACCTCGCCCGCGTGGAGCGGCTCGATCCGAAGGTGAACGCCGTCGTCGCCCGGGACGAGGAGGGCGCGAGGGCCGCGGCGCTGGCCGCCGACCGCGCGGTCTCCCGCGGCGAACCGCTCGGCCCGCTGCACGGCGTCCCCGTGACGATCAAGGACAGTCTTGAGGTCGCCGGCATGCGGACCACCGGCGGGTCGAACCGCTGGGGACACCACGTCTCGACGGTCGACGCCGAGGCGGTCGCCCGGCTGAGGAACGCGGGTGCGGTCGTCTTCGGCAAGACCAACATGCCGCCCGACGCCCGCGACTGGCAGACCCACAACGAGGTCTACGGGACCACCAACAACCCGTGGGACCCGACCCGCGGACCGGGCGGTTCGTCCGGCGGGTCCGCCGCGGCACTCGCCGCGGGGCTGACCGGCCTGGAGCTCGGCGGCGACACGGCGGGCTCGATCAGGGTGCCCGCCCACTTCTGCGGCGTCTACGGGCTGCGCCCCTCCTTCGGGATCGTGCCGAGGTACGGGAGCGTCTCGGGCCACGCCCCCGGGACGCTGGCGGACTTCGACATGGCGGTGCTCGGCCCCCTCGGCCGGCACGCCGACGACCTCGACCTGGGCCTGGACGTCCTCGCGGGCGCGGACCACGACCGCGCCCCGGGGTGGCGGCTGGAACTGCCGCCCGCCAGGCCGGGCACCCTGCGGGGCTTCCGGGTCGCGGCCTGGCTCGACGACCCGTTCTGCCCCGTCGACGGCGAACCGGCCGCGATCCTGCGGGCCGCGCTGGAGGCGGTGCGGGCCGAGGGCGCGGTCGTGGTCGAGGGCGAGGGGCCGGTCGGGCTCGAAGAGACGATGGCCCTCTACCAGCCGCTGCTGATGGCCCAGAGCGGGCTGGTCGAACCGGACGAGTCGTACGCCGGACTCGTGGAGGCCGCCGCGGCGGAGGGTGCCGCCGGCGGGTTCGCGTCCGACCTGACGCTCAGCTTCCGCGACTGGCACGACCTCGACGAACGCCGGCAGCACTCCCGCCGCCGCTGGGCCGGGTTCTTCCGCGACGTCGACGTCCTCCTCTGCCCGGTCAGCCCTACGGCGGCCTTCCCGCACGACCACCGGCCCGACCCCGGCTGGTCCGTCCGGACCCTCCGCGTCGACGGCGCCGACCGCCCGTACCGCGAGATGCTCACCTGGATGGCACCGTCGTCGCTCAACCACCTCCCCGCGGCGGTGGCCCCCGTCGGCACGACCCGCGACGGCCTGCCCGTCGGCATCCAGGTCATCGCGCCCTACCTCCACGACCGCACCGCCGTCCGCTTCGTCCAGCACCTCGCGAACGTCATCGGCGGCTTCCACCGCCCCCCGGGCTTCTGACCCCCACCCCCGCCCGACCAGCACCCCCGACCCCCCGGAACCCCCGCGTCCCCACCCCTGAACACCGGAGCCGGGCCCACGGAACGACGAAGGCCCGGACCGTGTGACACGGTCCGGGCCTTCTGTCGGCGGAGGATACGAGATTCGAACTCGTGAGGGGTTGCCCCCAACACGCTTTCCAAGCGTGCGCCCTAGGCCTCTAGGCGAATCCTCCGAGGGAGAGCTTAGTACATGTTCAGGGGTGGTCGCGACCACGTATCTCGCAGGTGAGGGGAAGGGGTGGCCTGCGGATGCGGGGGAGGGGGTGGTGGTGGAGGGGTGGGGCCGGGATCCGGTACTGTGGGGGTCAGCCCCTCGTGTGGCGTTATCTCTCTGAACCCCCCCAGGGCCGGAAGGCAGCAAGGGTAGGAGGGCTCTGGCGGGTGCACGGGGGGTCTTTGCGTTCCCGGGGGGAGGGCGGGGCCGAGGGGCGACGCGTTTGTCGGTCCGTCCCGATATCGTCGGGGGTGTGTCCCTAGCCCTGTACCGCCGCTACCGCCCCGAGACCTTCGCGGAGGTCATCGGGCAGGAGCACGTGACCGCTCCGCTCCAGCAGGCCCTGCGCAACAACAGGGTCAACCACGCCTACCTGTTCAGCGGCCCGCGCGGCTGCGGCAAGACGACGAGCGCGCGCATCCTGGCCCGCTGTCTGAACTGTGAGCAGGGGCCGACGCCCACGCCGTGCGGGGAGTGCCAGTCCTGCCGGGACCTCGCCACGGGCGGGCCCGGGTCGATCGACGTGATCGAGATCGACGCGGCCTCCCACGGTGGTGTGGACGACGCGCGCGAGCTGCGCGAGCGGGCGTTCTTCGCGCCGGTGCACAGCCGGTACAAGATCTTCATCCTGGACGAGGCGCACATGGTGACCTCGGCCGGCTTCAACGCGCTGCTGAAGGTGGTGGAGGAGCCGCCGGAGCACCTCAAGTTCATCTTCGCGACCACGGAGCCGGAGAAGGTCATCGGGACGATCCGGTCCCGGACCCACCACTACCCGTTCCGGCTGGTGCCGCCCGGCACGCTGCGCGACTACCTGACGGAGGTGTGCGGCCGGGAGGGGATCCAGGTCGAGGACTCCGTGTTCCCGCTGGTGGTGCGCGCGGGGGCCGGGTCGGTGCGTGACTCGATGTCGGTGATGGACCAGCTGCTGGCGGGCGCCACCGAGGGCGGCGTGACGTACCAGATGGCGACGGCGCTGCTCGGGTACACGGACTCGGCGCTGCTGGACGAGGTGGTGGACGCGTTCGCCGCTCACGACGGGGCGACGGTCTTCCAGGTGATCGACCGGGTGGTGGAGGGCGGGCACGATCCGCGCCGGTTCGTGACGGACCTGCTGGAGCGGCTGCGCGACCTGGTGATCCTCGCGACGGTGCCGGACGCGGGGGAGAAGGGCCTGATCGACGCCCCGGCGGACCGGGTCGCGGTGATGCAGGCGCAGGCGGACGCCTTCGGGGCGGCCGAGCTGAGCCGGGCCGCGGACCTGGTCAACACCGGGCTGACGGAGATGCGCGGCAACGCCGCGCCCAGGCTCCAGCTGGAGCTGATCTGCGCCCGGGTGATGCTTCCGGGGGCGTACAGCGACGAGCTGTCCCTCCAGGCGCGGCTGGACAAGCTGGAGCGGCGGGCCGCGGCGGGCGGCCTGACGGCGGTCGGCGGCATGGCCGGCGGGGTCGGTGCGGTCGGCGGCCCGGTCGGTGTGCCCGTCGGGGTGCCGGTCGCCCCGGCGGCGGTGATGCCGGAGGCGCCGCAGCCCGTGCCGCAGTCGGTGGCTCCGGTGCAGTCGGCGCCCGCCCCCGTCCAGCAGCAGCCCGCCCCCGCGCAGGCGGCCGGCCCGGCGCCCGGGGCCTGGCCGATCAAGCGGAGCTTCCCGCCGGCCGGGGAGGCGGCCCCGGCGGCGCAGCCGCCCGCGCCCGCCCCCGTGGCGGCTCCGGCTCCGGCACCCGTGCCCGCGGCTCCGGCGCCCGGCGGGCAGCCGTCGGCGGCGGCGCAGCAGGGCGCCGGTCAGGTGCGGCAGCTGTGGCCGCAGATCCTGGAGGCGGTGAAGAACCGGCGGCGGTTCACCTGGATCCTGCTCAGCCAGAACGGCCAGGTGGCCGGGTTCGACGGCAGTGTGCTCCAGGTCTCGTTCATCAACGCGGGTGCCCGCGACAGCTTCGTCAGCAGCAACAGCGACGACGTGCTCCGCTCGGCGCTGGCGGACGCGCTCGGCGTGGACTGGCGGATCGAGTGCATCGTGGATCCGTCCGGGGGCTCCGTCGGCCCGTCCGGCGGCGGTTCCACGGGTGGTTTCGGCCCGTCCGGCGGCGGCTCCGGTGGTGGCGGCGGCTTCGGCGGCCCGGCCGCCGGCGGGGGCGGGTGGGGTGCCCAGCCGGCGCGTCCGGCGGCGTCCGCGCCCCCGGTGCAGCCTGCCGCTCCGGCGCCCGCGCAGGTGTCCGCGCCGGCGCCCGGGCCGGTCGCCGCGCCGCAGCCGGCGCCGTCCGCGCCGGTCGCCCCGCCCGTCCAGGTCCCGCCCCCGGCGGCCCCGAGGCCTCCGGCGCCGCAGGTTCGCGCGGTGGCGCCGGAGGACGACATTCCGGAGGAGGACGACCCCGATCTCAACGAGGACGCCTTCTCCGGACAGGAGCTGATCATCCGCGAGCTGGGTGCCACGGTGCTGGAGGAGATCCGGCACGGCGGGAACTGAGCGGCACGTACGCTCGTCGTGGACGTACCAGGAGGACGTGTTCGGGACGTCTCAGGACGTCCGGGCACGGTGACCGACAGCGCGGACCAAGCGCGCAGACCGAACGCAAGGAGTGAGCCGTGTTTCCCGGTGGTGGCCAGCCCAACATGCAGGCGCTGCTCAAGCAGGCGCAGAAGATGCAGCAGGATCTCGCCCAGGCCCAGCAGGAGCTGGCCGAGGCGAAGGTGACCGGTACGGCGGGCGGCGGCCTGGTCGAGGTGACGGTGACCGGCTCCGGTGAGCTGGTGGCACTGACCATCGCCCCGGCGGCCGTGGACCCGGAGGACACCGAGACGCTGGCCGACCTGGTGCTGGCCGCGGTCCGGGACGCCAACCAGGCCGCGCAGAAGATGCAGGCCGAGCGGATGGGCCCGCTGACTCAGGGGCTCGGCGGCGGCGGGATCCCCGGCCTGCCCTTCTGAGGCCGGGCGGGCGGCGGCACCGGGCCCCCGGTGCCGGGCCCGCACACCCGGCCTGCATACCCGGGCCCGCACACCCGGCCCGCCTGCCCGGGTCCTCCGGGTTCCGGGTCCGGGCTCCGGGGGCGATGATGGTCTGAAGTTCAGACAACGGACCTGTGTGATTTATGCGGGGGTCGGGCGTCGGGCGGTGTGCCCGGCGTCCGATTCGTTGGATGATGGCACCGGAGCACCCCGCGCGGGTGCCACCGGTCCAACCCGAGGGAAGGCGCGACGTTGTACGAGGGCGTGGTTCAGGACCTGATCGACGAACTGGGCAGGCTGCCCGGCGTCGGGCCCAAGAGCGCGCAGCGGATCGCCTTCCACGTCCTGCAGGCCGACCCCGTCGACGTCCGCCGGCTGGCGCACGCGCTGCTGGAGGTCAAGGACAAGGTCCGGTTCTGCGCCGTCTGCGGCAACGTCGCGGAGGCCGAGCAGTGCCGGGTCTGTCTCGACCCGCGCCGCGACCTCGCCGTCATCTGCGTGGTCGAGGAGCCCAAGGACGTCGTCGCCATCGAGCGCACCCGGGAGTTCCGCGGCCGCTACCACGTGCTGGGCGGCGCGATCAGCCCGATCGAGGGTGTCGGCCCGGACGACCTGCGGATCCGGGAGCTGCTGGCGCGGCTCGCGGACGGCACGGTCACCGAGCTGATCCTGGCCACCGACCCCAATCTGGAGGGGGAGGCGACCGCCACCTACCTGGCCCGGCTCTGCAAGCCGATGGGCCTGAAGGTGACCCGCCTGGCGAGCGGCCTGCCCGTCGGCGGGGATCTGGAGTACGCGGACGAGGTCACGCTCGGTCGCGCCTTCGAAGGGAGACGACTGCTCGATGTCTGACCGGACGATCAACCAGCAGCCCCACGCGCCCCACCAGGCCGGGCCGGAGGAGGCCCGGCACGCCGCACCGGCGGCCGACGCCCCGCACACCCCGCACACGCACGCGCACGGCTCGGAGCCGGACGACTTCGCGGTGCAGATCGCGGACTCGGTGGAGAGCTTCGTGCTCTCGGTGACCGAGGTCGCCAAGGGCGACGAGCCCGGCAGCGCCGTCTCGCTCCTCCTGCTGGAGGTCTCGCAGCTCCTGCTGGCGGGCGGCCGGCTGGGCGCCATCGAGGACGTCGTGCCCGAGGACCGCTTCGAGCCCGACGCCGGACCGGAGCCGGACGGCGAGCAGCTGCGCGAGCGGCTGGCCGACCTGCTCGCGCCGATCGACGTCTACCACGAGGTCTTCGACCCGTACGGGCTGCCGGAGAAGCCGAGCGCCTTCCGGATCTCGGACGACCTGGCCGGGGTGGTCGGCGAGCTGCAGCACGGGCTCACCCACTACCGCGAGGGGCGGGTCAGCGAGGCGCTCTGGTGGTGGCAGTTCTCGTACCTGTCGAACTGGGGCACGACCTGCACCGCCGTGCTCCGGGCGCTGCAGTCGCTGATCGCGCACGTCCGGCTGGACAGCCCGATCGGGGCGGCGCCGGACGGTGCCGACACCGACAACGACGGGCTCACCGACGAGCAGCTGGAGCAGCAGGCCGGTGACCTGATGGCGGCGGAGCTCGGTCTGGGGCGCTGAGCCCCCGCGGAGGGGCGGGCTCCGGGCGCGGACCGCGGAACTGTGACGGAAGACTCACCCGGGCCCCGCGGAGGGAAAACCCCGGGGCGTCCGTCCGTCCGCCCGCCGATTCTTCGGAACGACGGCGGCCCGCCCGCAGACCTGCCGGTGGCGGACTCCCGCACCCCCGCTCACCTGCCGAAACGTGTGTCTCATCATATGGAAAGCGGCGGTCGGCGCACCCCCGCTCGGTAGACTGGCGCGGACCGCAAACCCCCGCCACCCGGGGGTGCGGGGGCCGATCGCCCCCGAAGACGACACAAGCCGAGGAGCGCACGTGGGCCTTGTCGTGCAGAAGTACGGCGGCTCATCCGTTGCGGATGCCGAGGGCATCAAGCGCGTGGCCCGTCGAATCGTTGACGCCAAGAAGGCCGGCCATGAGGTCGTCGTCGTGGTGTCCGCGATGGGCGACACGACGGACGAGCTCATCGAACTCGCGGAGCAGGTGTCACCGCTGCCCGCCGGCCGCGAGTTCGACATGCTGCTGACCGCTGGAGAGCGCATCTCCATGGCGCTGCTGGCCATGGCGATCAAATCCCTGGGCCACGAGGCGCAGTCGTTCACAGGCAGCCAGGCCGGTGTGATCACCGACTCCGTCCACAACAAGGCGCGCATCATCGACGTGACGCCGGGCCGCATCCGCACCGCCCTCGACGAGGGCAACATCGCGATCGTGGCCGGCTTCCAGGGCGTCTCGCAGTCGAGCAAGGACATCACCACGCTCGGCCGCGGCGGTTCGGACACCACCGCCGTCGCCCTCGCCGCCGCCCTCAAGGCGGAGGTCTGCGAGATCTACACCGACGTGGACGGCGTGTTCACCGCCGACCCGCGCGTGGTGAAGAAGGCCCGCAAGATCGACTGGATCGCCTACGAGGACATGCTGGAGCTGGCCTCGTCCGGTTCCAAGGTGCTGCTCGACCGGTGCGTCGAGTACGCGCGCCGCTACAACATCCCGATTCACGTACGCTCGTCCTTCTCGGGCCTCCCCGGGACGATCGTCAGCAACGACAACCCGCACAAGCCCGAAGGGGGCGAGATGGAGCAGGCCATCATCTCCGGAGTCGCCCACGACACGTCCGAGGCGAAGGTCACGGTCGTCGGCGTGCCCGACAAGCCCGGCGAGGCGGCGCGCATCTTCCGTGCCATCGCCGACGCCGAGATCAACATCGACATGGTCGTGCAGAACGTCTCGGCGGCGTCGACCGGTCTGACCGACATCTCCTTCACCCTGCCGAAGACCGAGGGCCAGAAGGCCATCGACGCGCTCGACCGGGTCCGGGAGGGCATCGGCTACGAGTCGCTCCGCTACGACGACGCGATCGGCAAGATCTCGCTGGTCGGCGCGGGCATGCGCTCCAACCCGGGAGTCACCGCGGCCTTCTTCGAGGCGCTCTCCGCGGCGGGCGTCAACATCGAGCTGATCTCCACCTCGGAGATCCGCATCTCGGTGGTCACCCGCGCCGAGGACGTCAGCGCGGCCGTCCAGGCCGTGCACAGCGCCTTCGGTCTGGACAGCGAGACGGACGAGGCCGTCGTCTACGGGGGCACCGGGCGATGACCCGGCGGCCGAACCTCGCCGTCGTCGGCGCCACCGGCGCGGTCGGCGAGGTGCTCCTCGGCCTGCTCTCCCTCCGCCAGGACATCTGGGGCGAGATCCGTCTCGTCGCCTCCCCGCGCTCGGCCGGCCGCAAGGCGGTCGTGCGCGGGGAGACCGTCGAGGTGCTCCCGCTCGGCGAGGAGGCCTTCGACGGGATCGACGTCGCGCTCTTCGAGGTCCCCGGTGAGATCGCCGCCCGCTGGGCGCCGATCGCGGCCGCCAAGGGCGTCGTGGTGGTCGACGGCTCCGGCGTCTTCCGGCTGGACGACGCGGTGCCGCTGGTGGTGCCCGAGGTCAACGCGGCGGCCGTCCGGCTGCGCCCGCGCGGCATCGTCGCGAGCCCCGACTCCACCACGCTGACCATGCTCGCGGCGATCGGCGCGCTGCACGCCGAGTACGGGCTGGAGTCGCTGGTGGTCGCCTCCTACCAGGCCGCCTCCGGACTGGGCCGGGACGGCGCCCGGACGCTGCGCACGCAGCTCGCCCAGGTGGCCGGCACCGAGGTCGGCGAGCAGACCGGCGACCTGCGCGCGGTGATCGACGACAACGGCCCGTTCGCCGCCCCGCTCGCGCTCAACGCGGTCCCCTGGGCCGGCGTCCTGACGGACGGCGGCTGGTCGTCCGAGGAGCGCACGGTGCGCGACGAGTCCCGCAAGATCCTCGGTTTGCCCGGGCTCAGGGTCTCCGCCACCTGTGTGCGGATCCCGGTGGTGCGCACCCACGCGCTCGCCGTGCACGCCGTGTTCGAGCGCGAGGTCACCCAGGAGCACGCCCGGGAGATCCTCGCCGAGGCGCCCGGGGTACTGCTGTACGACGATCCGGCGGCGGGCGAGTTCCCCACGCCGAACGACGCGGTGGGGACGGACCCGGTGTGGGCGGGCCGGCTGCGGAGGGCGCTGGACGACCCGAACGCGCTGGACCTCTTCCTCTGCGGGGACAACCTGCGCCGTGGGGCCGCGCTGAACGCGCTGCGGATCGCCGAGCTGGTGGCTGCCGAGTCGGCGACCGGCGGGCCGGCGGCGGGTTAGCCGAAGGCCTCCCGAAGGCCTCCCGAGGGCCGCCCAGGAGCTGGTCGAGAGCTGGTCGAGAGCTGGTCAGGAACCGGCCGGGGGTCGGTGCAGGGCCGTCCGCGCCCGGCCGGACGCACCGCCGACGGGCGCCGTTCCCCGGGTCTGCGCGGTTTGTTCGCCGACCGCTTGAGGAATCCTCGCCGAATCCCCTGGAGGGGTCTTCGGCCCATGCGGGAGAATATCCGCCGGGCCGGGCAACCATGACAGGGGATCGAGTGTCCAACGTGCGTGGCGAACGTGATGGTGGGGGCAGGAACGGGCATCTCGGCGGCAGTCGCGGTGACGTTCCCGTCGCGTGTCCAGTGGCCTTCGGATAGGCCGGAAGATAGCCAGATGACGGCAGTCGCACCCGGTGCCGCGGATCCCGGCGCCGGTACCGCCGGTACCGCTGCCGGTACCAGTGAGGACCTGCTCACCGAGACCTACCAGGCCCATTACCGCTCCTTGCTGCGGCTGGCCGCGTTGCTCCTCGACGACCTGTCGAGCTGTGAGGACGTGGTCCAGGAGGCCTTCATCCGGGTGCACGCGGCCCGCCGGCGGGTGCGCGAACCGGAGAAGACCCTGGCGTACCTGCGGCAGACCGTGGTCAACCTCTCCCGCTCGACCCTGCGCCGCAGGATCCTCGGGCTGCGGTTGCTGCAGAAGCCGATGCCTGACATGGCCAGTGCAGAGGAAGGCGCCTACGATGCGCTGGAGCGCGACCAGTTGAAGGTCGCGCTGCGCGGTCTGCAGCGCCGTCAGCGGGAGGTCCTGGTGCTGCGCTACTTCGTGGACATGACGGAGGCGCAGGTGGCGGAGACGCTGGGGATCTCGCTCGGTTCGGTGAAGGCGTACGGCTCGCGAGGGCTAGCCGCGCTGCGGGTCCAGATGGAGGCCGGGCATGGCTGAGGACGAGCGCACGGGCGACGGCGGGACCGCTTCGCCGGGCGGCGGTGCCGCACCGGGAGGACGCGTTCCGTCCGGCGGCGGACCACTGGGCGGGGGCGTCCCGTCCGGCGGCGGCGGGCAGCTCGACCGGGAGGATCCGGCCGAGCACGAGGAGCGGCTGGTCCGGGAGCTGATGCAGCGGGCCGTGGCCGAGGTCCAGCCGGTGCCCGGCAGCCTGCAGCACATCCGGCGGGCCGTGCCGCGCCGGCGGGCCGCCCGGCGGGGAGCGTGGACGGGGGCCGCCGCGGTGGCCGCCGCCGCCTCCTTCCTGCTGCCGGCCCTGCACACCGGTGAGCACCTGGGCCTGTCCGGCGGTCCCGGCTCGCCCGGCACCGCGAGCGGCAGCGCCTCCGCGACCGTGGCCGGCACCCTGCCCGGGGAGGGCCCGGGGGCGACCGACCGGCCGCCGGCCACCGGCACCGGGACGCCGACCGTCGCGGGCAGTCCGTCCGGCACCACCGGCAGCTCGCCGAGCCCCGGCGCGAGCACCACCCGGCCGGCGCCGGGCACCGTTCCCCCGAGCACCGCCGCGACCACCGGTGGGGGCGGCGGCTGGGGCGGACTGACGCTCTGCACGCGCGCCGACCTCGGGCAGGGCACCGCGAAGCTCGGCGCCCCGGACGCCGACGGGCGGATCTACGGCTCCTTCACCGTGACCAACGTCTCCGCGCGCAGCTGCGAGCTGGGCGGGCCCGGTTCGGTCACCGTCACGGGCGTCACGGGGACCGAGAGCAGCCGGATCCGGATCGCCTTCCACACCGTGAGCGGCCCGGCGACGGGCCTGCCCGCCCCCGACCCCTCGGCCGACCCGGCGAAGGGGACCGACGCGACGGGCGAGCCCCTGGTCCTCGCCCCCCGGACCGGGTACCGGGTGGACTTCGCCTGGATCCCGGACGCGGCGGGCTGCGCCGTCCCCGGCGGGACGGCCTCGCCCAGCGCGTCCGTCGGCACCGGTCAGCCGGGCACGTCCGGCGGCGGCACCACGGGCGGCAGCGGTGGCGGCACGGCGGGCGGCGGCACCGCCGGCGGGCCGGGGACCGGAACGGGCTCGGTGCCCGGCTCCGGCGGCGGCGGTACGGCGGGCGGCGAGGCCGGCGGCACCGGGACCGGTCCGGCCTCCAACGGGGGCTCGGCCGTCGGCCCGGCCGGCCCCGGCGGCGGCACGGCGACCGGGCCCCAGACGGGCGGGCCGGGAACGGCGGGCGGCGGCAGCGCCGGCGGGACCGGGGCCGTCCCGATGGCCGGCTCCACCGGGGAGCCGACCGGCACGCCGCGGCCGACCACGACGACGGCCGCGCCCACCGCGGTGCCCAGCCCGTCGGCCACCCCGACGACCGGGCCGAGCAGGCCCTCGGCGAGCGTCACGCTGGCGTACACCCCGGCGCCGGGCAACCCGGCCACGGCGAGCACCGTCCTGTCCGGCGCCTGCGCGGGCACGGTCTACCGGACGGCGCCCCGGCTCCTGCCGGGCGGCACCACGGCCCCGGCTCCCGGCACCTCGCCCTCGGCGGGCTGACGGGGGCGGTCACCGGTCGGGGGCGGTCGCCGTGCGGGCCGCCCGGGGCGCCCCGTAAAGGAGGCACCCGGGGCCGGTCACCGCTGCCGGGACGCGCCGGCCCCCCGGGCGGCCCGGGACGAGGGCCGCGCGGGCGGTCCCGGCGCGTCCGGACGGCGGCGCAGCCGGGGCGCTGCGGGGGACCTGGGGACGGGCGGGGTGTGAGGAGTGGTTACCGTGGGGGTGTGTACCGGTTTCTCCTCACCCCGCGCTGGCTGAGCGGCACCGCGCTGGCCGTGGCGGCCGTGGCGGTCTGCGTCTGGCTCGGTTCCTGGCAGCTCGGCCGGTTCGAGGACAAGGTCTCCTCGCACCAGGAGATCAGCCGGGCGGCGACCGACGGCGGCACGCCCCGGCCGATCGGCGACCTGCTCGGCGCCGACCGGCCGCAGGTCACCACCGAGACCCTCGGCCGCGCCGTGACGGTCACCGGCACCTTCGAGCCGGACCACCAACTGCTCGTCCCCAACCGCGTCCTGGACGGCCGGCAGGGCTACTACGTGCTGACCCCGCTGCGCACCGCCGACGGCCGGGCCGTCGCGGTGGTCCGCGGCTGGGCGGCCGGCGAGCCGCCGGCGGGCAGGTCCACCGCGGCCGTGCCGGACGGCGAGGTGACCGTCACCGGCCGTCTGCAGGCCGGCGAGACCAGCGGCCGGGGCGGCGCCGTGGCCGGTGGTCTGCCGGACGGCCGGCTGGGCACCATCAACCGCGCCGCGCTCCTCAACAAGCTGGAGCTGGAGGACTGGTACGACGGCTGGGTGTCCGTGGACACCGCCGCCGAGGGGCTCACCCCGGTGCCGACCGTGCAGCCGCAGGGCGGCGACGGCCTCTCGCTGCGCGCCTTCCAGAACCTCGGCTACACGCTGGAGTGGTTCGTCTTCGGCGGCTTCGTGGTCTTCATGTGGTTCCGCCTGGTGCGCCGCGAGGCGGAGGCCGAGCAGGACCGAGCCCTCGGACTCGACCCGGTCCTGGACTGACGGCGCGCGCCGGCCCGGGCGCGGGTCAGCGCGTCGGCTTCGCCGGCGGCACCACGGGTCTGGACGGGACGGCCGGTGCGGGCGGGACGGTCGCCGCGGGCGCGGACGGTGTCGGCGCGCCGGGGAGCGGGGCCGTCGGGCTGCCGGACGGCGAGGCGGTCGGCGGCGGGCCGCACCGGCTGTTGTTGTTGCCGCTGCTGCTGCCGCTGTTGTCGTCGTCCGAGTTGTACTTGTCGGCGTGGTGCTGCGGCTTGCGGCCGCTCTTGGAGCTTTTGGACCCGCTGGAGCCCTTCGAGCCGCTCGACCCCTTCGAGCCGCCCGAACCCGACTTGGCGAGCACCACCACGCCGCCGTCCCCGTCGTCCCCGTCCTCCCCGACGGCTCCCGACGCGTTCCGCACCCCGCCCGGCGCGGTGCGGAAAGCGGCCTTCACCGTGCTCGGGACACCGCTCGGCGCGGTCGTCGGGAAGGACGACGACGGCGGGGAGGACGGCGAGGCGGAGGCCGGCGGACAGGCCGCACTCCCTCCGCCCCCGGCCCAGCTGCCGCCGTCGCCGTCGTCGTCCTGACCCGAGCAGCCGGTGAGCAGCAGCACCCCGGCCACCCCCGTCCCCACGATCGTCAACAGGCGTCGCACCCGTTCCCCCCGTTCCTCGCTGCTCCTACTTCCCCGTGTCGGCCCGATTGTCGCCGACGCCCGCCCCGCCGAGGTGCCGACGGACGAAGTCGATCTCCAGCCGCAGCTGCTTGATCCGCTCGTCGACGACCAGCGACCCGTGCCCGGCGTCGTACCGGTACACCTCGTGCGGCTTGCCGAGCCGCTCCAGCCGCTCGACGTAGTTGTCGATCTGCCGGATCGGGCAGCGCGGGTCGTTCACCCCGGCGCTGATGTACACCGGCACCCGCACCTGATCGACGTACGTCAGCGGCGAGGACGCCGTCCAGCGCTCGGGCACCTCCTCCGGCGTGCCGCCGAAGAGCGTGCGGTCGATCGCCTTCAGCGCCTCCATCTCGTCGTCGTACGCCGTCAGGTAGTCCGCGACCGGCACGGCGGCGACGCCGAGGCTCCACAGCTCGGGCTGCGCGCCCAGCCCGAGCAGCGTGAGGTAGCCGCCCCAGGAGCCGCCGGACAGCACCAGCCGCTCCGGGTCGGCCAGCCCGCTCTCCACCGCCCACGCGCGCACGGCGGCGATGTCCTCCAGCTCGATCAGCCCGACCCGCTCGCGCAGGGCGTCCGTCCAGGCCCGGCCGTAGCCGGTGGAGCCGCGGTAGTTGACCCGGACCACCGCGAAGCCGTGGTCCAGCCAGGCGGCCGGTCCGGCGGCGAAGGAGTCGCTGTCGTGGTGGGTCGGGCCGCCGTGGATCTCGAACACGGTGGGGAGCGGACCCCCGCCCGCCCCGGCCGGCCGCTGGACCAGTGCGTGCACCCGCCCGCCGGGCCCCTCCACCCACACGTCCTCCACCGGCACCGAGCCGGGCGGGACGACGCCGGGCGCGCGCAGCACCACGGTGCCCGCGGTGGAGCGCACCGCGGACGGCTCGGCGGCGGAGGACCAGAGGAACTCCACGGTGCCGTCCGGCCGCGGGGTGGCGCCGCCGACGGTGCCGCGCGGGGTGTCCAGACGGGTCAGCACGGCGTCGTCCAGGGAGTACGAGAACAGCTCGCTGCGTGCCTCGTACTCGTGCTCGATCAGCAGCGTGCGGGCGTCCGGCCGCCACTGGGCGGAGAGGTCGCCGGGCAGCTCGCGGCCCTGCTCGTCGCGGAGCGCGAGCGCGGTCTCGGCACCGGTCGCGACGTCCCAGATCATCGGCTCCCAGCGGCCGGTGCGCTGGTGGGCGACCAGCAGCCGGGTGTCGCCGTCGACCGGTGCGAAGCCCAGGCAGGAGACCCCGCGCGGCTCGTCGTGGCCGGTGACCTCGTCCAGTTCGGCGACGGTGACCACGGCGGCGGTCCCGTCGGCGGCCCCGTCCGTGGTTCCGGGGAGGCGCACGACCCGGATCGCGCCGTGCATGGCGTCGCCGTGCTCGGTGTGGTCGATGGCCAGCAGGGTGGCGTCGTGGCTGAGGTCGCCGACGCCGCCGTACTCGGCGTGCCGGTAGATCTCGACGGCCTCCGCGGCGCCGGGGCGGCGCAGGTGCAGGGTGGTGCCCTCGCCGTCGGTGGAGCGGCCGACCACCACGGTGCCGTCGCGGCCCAGCGCGAGGCCCGCCTCGTAGGACGGGGCGAGGCCGGGAACGGCCTCCTCGTCGGGACCCTCCCCGCCCCCGGGGCGGCCCGCGAAGGGCTGGCGGCGCCAGACGCCGAGCTCGTCGCCGTCGTTGTCGTCGAACCACCAGATCCACGCGCCGTCGGGGGACAGCTCGGCGTCGGTGGTGCCGTTCGGACGGTCGGTGGCCCGCCGGTGGGTGTCGGCGGCGCGGTCCCAGGCGTAGACCTCGTAGGTGCCGCTGGCGTTGGACACGTACAGCGCCCGGTCGGGGGCGTCCTCGGCCCAGTCCGGCAGGGAGACCCGTGCCGCCCTGAACCGCTGCTCCCACGCCGGTACGGCGCTCTTCTCCTCGCTCATCCACCCATCCAACCCGATCGGGGGGAGGAAACGGAACGGAAGAGGGGAAACGGAAGGGGGGAGCGCCGCCGTGCTCCCCCCTTCCGCCCTTCCGCCCGGTGCGGCCGGGCCGCACCGGGCCGTTCCCCCGGGCCGCCTGCGCCGCAGCGGCCGGCCCGGGCCCGCCGGCGCCGCGGTCCGGGGTCCGATCGGCGCGCCCCGGGCGCCCCGCCGCGCGCGGCGGGGCGTGGACCGTGGTGGACCGGGGAGGGCGGTGGGGCGCCCGCCCTGGTCCGTCGGCGGTGCCGCGGCCGTCGCCGGCACCGCCGGCTCAGGCGCCCGGGACGCGGTCGAGGAAGCCGTACACCGAGGCGATCCGGCCCTGGGCGTCGGTGACCAGCACGTCGAAGCCGATGACCAGCGGCTCCTCGCCGGCCGGGCCGAGGTTCCACGTGAAACGTGCGATGCCGTGGTGGGCGTCCACCGGCCCGAGGGTGAACACCAGCCCCGGGAACTGCGCCTGGGCCTCGCCGAGCAGCGCGGCGACGGCCTCGCGGCCGGTGACGTCGGCCAGCGGGTCGGTGTAGCGGCCGTCCTCCGCCCACACCTCGTCGACCAGCCTGCGGCGGGCGGCCGGGTCGGTCTCGTTCCAGGCGGCGAGGTAACGGGCGGCGAGCTCGCGGAGGTCGGTCGGCAGGCTGGTGGTCATCGTCTTCTCCCTTGTCCCGTGCGGTGGTCGGCGGTCCGTTCCCGCTGGTCGAAAAGGTACGGGCGGCGGGCGGCGGGCGAATCGGTCACGGATGGGCAGGGGGTACGTGCACCGGCGCCAGTAGGGTCGGGGCACCGGGGGAAGGGGCGCGGGGTGCTGTACGGACGGGAACGGGAGCAGGCGGCCGTCGAGGCACTGCTCGGCTCGGCGCGGGAGGGCCGCAGCGGGGCACTGGTGCTGCGCGGCGAGCCGGGGATCGGCAAGACGGCTCTGCTGGAGTACGCGGTGGCCGCGGCGGGGGACGCCTTCCGGGTGGTCCGGGCGGCCGGCGTCGAGTACGAGGCGGAGCTGCCCTTCGCGGGGCTGAGCCTGCTGCTGGCGTCCGGACGGGACCGGCTGGACGCGCTGCCCGGGCCGCAGCGGCGTTCGCTGGAGGGTGTGTTCGGCCTCGGCGGGACGGCCGCCGGCGGGCCCGCCGACCGGCTGCTCACCGGGCTCGCCACCCTCGGCCTGCTGGCCGAACTCGCCGTCGACCGGCCGCTGCTGTGCGTCGTCGACGACGTGCAGTGGCTGGACGGCGCCTCGCTGGACGCGCTGCTGATCGCGGCCCGCCGATTGCGGGCGGAGGGAGTCGCCCTGCTGCTCGCCGCCCGGGACGCGGGGGCGGACGCGCTGCCGCTCGCCGGCCTCCCCGAGCTGCGCCCGGCCGGGCTCTCCGACGAGGACGCCGCGCGCCTGCTGGACGGCCGCGCGGGCGGGGCACCGGCCGGACCGGCGCGCCGCCGCCTGCTCGCCGAGGCCGCCGGCAATCCGCTGGCGCTCGTCGAACTCCCGGTGTCCACGGGGGAGTTCGGGTCGAGTGTGCTGGAAATCGGCAGCCGGCTGCAGATCGCCTTCCACGGTCAGGTCACCGGGCTGCCGCCCGCCACCCAGACCCTGCTGCTGGTCGCCGCCGCCGAGGAGAGCGGCGAACTCGACGTCGTCCTCGCCGCCGCCGCGGCCCTCGGGGCGGACGCCGGGGCGCTGGCCCCCGCCGAACGGTCCGCCCTGGTCGGCGTCGGCGCCGACCGCAGGATCGCCTTCCGGCACCCGCTGCTGCGCGCCGCAGTCCTGCAGCGGGCGCCGCTTCAGCAGCGGCTGGCCGTCCACCGGGCGATCGGCGAGGCCCTGGAGGACGGCGACCGGCGCACCTGGCACCTCGCCCTCGCCGCCACCGCGCCCGACGCGGGCCTCGCCGACGCACTGGAACGGACCGCCCGGCGGGCCGAGGCGCGCGGTGCCCACGGCGGCGCGGCCGCCGCGTACGAGCGCGCCGCCGGCCTCACCCCGGACCGCGACGGAGCCACCCGCCGGCTCGTCCTCGCCGCCGAGGCCGCCACCGAGGAGGGCCGGCTGGTGCAGGCCGAGGCGCTCGCCGAGCGGGCCGGGGCCCGCACCGACAGCGTCCTGGTGCACGCCGTGCTCGACCAGGTCCGGGCGGTCGCCCAGTTCTGGCGGGGCGGCTACCCGGCCGCCTACCGGCTGCTGCTGGACGCCGCCGCCACCGACATCGAACCCGCGTACGCCGTGCGGATGCTGCTGCTCGCCTTCCACGCCGCCTGGTACGCGGGCGAGGAGCCGGTGGTCACCGTGCTCGACCGGCTGGCCGCCCTCCCCCTGGGCGAGGACGAACCGCTCGCCCCGCTGGCCCGGCACCTGCCGGCGGTCGTCCTGCCCGCGCTCGGGCGGCCGGCCGGCGCCGTGCCCGACGTCCGCGAGACGGCCGGTGCGGCGCGGAGGGCGGGTGCCGACAGCCCCGTCGACCTGGTGCAGCTGTGCGGCGCGGCGCTCGTCCTCGGGCGGGACCACGAGACGCTGGAGCTGGCGGCGGAGCTGGTCGCCGAGGCGCGGGCCAAGGGGACGGTCGGGGTGCTGCCCACGCTCCAGTTCTTCCTGGCCGAGGCCGAGCTGTTCCACGGGCGGCACCGCGACGCCGAGGTGACGGCGGCGGAGGGACTGGCCCTCGCCCGGGACACCGGCCAGCGCCAGTGGACCAGCCAGCTCGCCGCGCTGCTGAGCTGCGTCGCCGCGCTCGGCGGCGCGGACGCGCGCTGCACCGGGCTGGCCGCCGAGGCGCTGGCGCCCGGCTCGGCCGCCCCGGCCGCCGGGGAGCCGTGGGCGCAGTGGGGGCTCGCCCTGCTGGACCTCGGCCGGGGCAGGGCGGCGGCCGCCGCCGACCGGCTGCAGCGGCTCACCACGGGGCCGTACCGGCACCACGTCGGCGCCACCCGGGCGGTGCCCGACCTCGTCGAGGCGGCCGTCCGGCTGGGGGCTCCGGAGCGGGCGGCCGGGCCCTTCGAGCGGTTCGCGCGGTGGGCGGACACGGCGGCCACGCCGTGGGCACAGGCGGTGAGCCTGCGCTGCCGGGCGCTGCTGGGCCCGGACGGGTCGGCGGAACCGGTGTACCGGGCGGCGCTGGCGCTCCACGAGGGCACCCACCGCCCGTTCGAGCAGGCGCGGACGGCGCTGCTGTACGGCGAGTGGCTGCGGCGCGAGCGGCGGCGGACGGACGCCCGGCCGCACCTGGCCGCGGCGCTGGAGACCTTCGAACGGCTGGGCGCCGCGCCGTGGGCGGACCGGGCCCGGGCGGAACTGACCGCCACCGGCACCGCGGCCCCGGCCGTCCGGGCGGGCGTGCTCACGGGGCTCACCCCGCAGGAGCTGCAGATCGCCCGGCTCGCCGCGCAGGGGCTGACCAACCGGGACATCGCGGCGCAGCTGTTCCTGAGCCCGAGGACGGTCGGGCACCACCTCTACAAGGCGTATCCGAAGCTGGGGATCGCCTCGCGGACGGAGCTGGCGGCGCTGCTCCGAGGCGGGGGAGGGGAGCGTCCCGCCGTCCGGTGAGCGACCCCCGCCGTCCGGGTGCCGCAGCCACCCGGTGGCACGGACATTCCACCTGACCTGGGACGATTGCGGACGAGTCCATCCGTAGCCGCACCGTCGTGCGCGCCCGCCCGTCGCGCGCGCAGACGGAACGAAAGGAAGTCCGATGATCTTCATCACGGTCAAGTTCGCCGTCCGCCCCGAGCGCGCCGACGACTGGCTCACCGTCGTCGACGAGTTCACCCGGGCCACCCGCGACGAGCCCGGCAACCTCTTCTTCGAGTGGTCCCGCAGCGTGGAGGACCCCAACGAGTTCGTCCTCGTGGAGGCCTTCCGCGACGGCGACGCCGGCAAGGCGCACGTGGAGTCCGCGCACTTCGTCAAGGCCATGGACGACCTGTCGTACGCGGTGGCCGCCAAGCCCCGGATCGTGTCGATCGACATCCCCGGCATGGACGGCTGGGGCGAGATGGGCGAGATCACCCCCCGCTGAGCCCGCGGGGATCGGGCGGCCGGCCGGTCCGGTCGCCCGCTCCCCGGGCCCGGGTCACTCCGCCCGGTCCGGCCGCTCCGCCTGTTCGGGCGGCGCCGTCCGTCGCGGTGGTGCCGCCTGCTCCGCCCTCCGCCCGGCCAGGTGTCGCCGGCACGTCTCCATCAGCTCCCGCATGGACTCGCTGAGCAGCACGAACAGCTCGGCCGACGAGTCGAACCGCGCGCCGGCCGGTGTGTCCGGCCCCAGCACCTCGGCGCCCCGGCGGGCCATGTCCGCCAGCAGCCCGTTCATCTGTGCGGCGCCCAGCAGGGACCGCAGCCAGATGTCGTCGTCCGCGACGTAGCGCTCCCGCCGTTCCCCCGGCTCCCGTTCCCTCCTCAGCAGCCCGTGCTGCTCCAGGAAGGCCACGGCGTTCGAGACCGACGCCGGGCTGACCCGCAGCCGCCGCACCAGGTCGGCGGCGGTGAGCGCGCCGGTCTCGGAGACGTACAGGCTGCCCAGCACCCGGGCCTCCATCCGGGGCAGCCCCGACCGGGCGAGCAGCGCGATGAAGGAGTCCGTGAAGTCCTGCACCGCCCGGGGGTCCCGGCCGTACCCGCCGTCGGGTGCCGGGTGTTCCGCCGGGCGGGGCTGCCGGCGCCGGCGCGCGCGGTCCTGGGTGGCCTCGTCCGCCCGGGCGGCCCCGTAGTCCCCGGGGCCGCCGTTGCGGGCCACCTCCCGCATGATCGTCGAGGCGGGCCGCCCCAGGCGGCGCCCGATCTCGGCGTACCCCAGTCCCTCGGTCAGCCCCTCGGCGATGTTCCGGCGGTCCTCACCGGTGAGCCTGCCTCCCGGCATCGGTCCTCGTCTCCCGTCGGCCGCCGTCTGCGGATCCCGCTGCGCAGTATGCATTCACCTCGACCTCATTGCAAAGGTGCCCCGGAGGTGACCGTTGCATTCAGCTTCACTCCCATTGCAATAATGACTCAGAAGGCTTGCACTGCAAGGCTTTCAGGGCTCTCCTCGAACGTTGACCGATCATTGAACGCAATGTAGCTTCGTCCATGTTCGGAAGTTGCCGAACGAAAACGAGCGGGGGGAGACCCATCATGGGCAAGAACACCGACGGCTTCACCGGGGACGGTCTGCGCAAGGTGCGCGAGGTCCTGACCCGGCACGTCGAGTCCGGCGGCGTCCCCGGCGTGGTCGCCCTCCTCGGCCGGGGCGACGAGACCCACGTCGAGGCGATCGGCACCATGCGCCACGGGGGCGGCGCGCCGGTGGCCCGGGACACGATCTTCCGGATGGCCTCGACCTCCAAGCCGGTCACGGCGGCGGCGACCGTCGTCCTGCTGGACGAGTGCCGGCTCCGGCTGGACGACACCGTCGACCGGTGGCTGCCGGAACTCGCGGACCGGCAGGTGCTCAGGCGGATCGACGGCCCGCTCGACGACACCGTGCCGGCCCGCCGGCCGATCACCGTCCGCGACGTCCTGACCTCCACCTTCGGACTCGGTATGGACATCACCGCGCTGGGCACCCCGATCACGGGCGCGATCGTCGAGAACGGCCTGACGCCCGACCTCCCGCAGCCGATGCCCGGGCCGGACGAGTGGATGCGCCGCCTCGGCACCCTCCCGCTGATGCACCAGCCCGGCGAGCGCTGGCAGTACCACATCGGCAACGACCTGCTCGGGGTGCTCGTCGCCCGGGTCACGGGGCGGTCCTTCGAGGACTTCCTGCGCGAGCGCGTCCTCGGCCCGCTCGGCATGGTGGACACCGGCTTCCACGTGCCCGCCGGGAAGATCGGGCGGCTGCCGGCCCTCTACGCCCCCGACCCGCGGACCGGCGAGTTCCACGTGTGGGACGAGGCGGCGGACGGCCGCTGGAGCCGTCCCCCGGCGTTCGCGGGCGGGGGCGGCGGCCTGGTCTCCACCGTCGACGACTACCACGCCTACTTCCGGATGCTGCTGAACGGCGGCACCCACGGCGGCGAGCGGGTCCTCTCCCGCCCGGCCGTCCGGCTGATGACCACCAACCGCCTCACCCCCGGGCAGACGGCCGCCCGCGAGGCACTGGCCCGGGACGCCGTCCACCTGTCCCACGGGCAGGGCCAGCACGGCGGCTGGGGCTTCGGGATGGCGGTGCGCACCTACCGCGGCGACTACGCGCCGGTCGGGCAGTTCGGCTGGGACGGCGGCTCCGGCACCTCGACGTACGCCGATCCGGAGTACGGGCTCACCGGCGTCCTGCTCACCCAGGTCGGGATGTCCGCCCCGAACGCGGCGCACCTGATCCACGACTTCTGGACCACCGTCTACCAGGCCGTCGACGCCTGACGGCCGGCCGCCGTCCCCGCCCCCCGGAAACCGGGGACCCGGGGCCGGCGGCCGTGGAGCCGGACGGGGGTGGTCACCGGGTGGACAGGGCGTGCTGGATCTCGTCCAGGGACCGGTTCTTGGTCTCGGGGACGCGGCGGGCGACGAAGACGACCGCGCCCAGCGAGACGGCGGCGAAGAACCAGAAGACCCAGCGCTCGCCGATCGCGTCCGCGGTCGGGAGGAAGGCCTGGCCGACGACGAAGTTGGCGGCCCAGTTGACCAGGGCGCACAGGCCGGTGCCGCGGGCGCGGGACTCCGGCGGGAAGATCTCGGCGGCGAGGATCCAGAAGACCGGGCCCAGGCCGATGGCGAACGCGCCGACGTAGGAGGTCATCGCGACCAGGGCGACGGCGTCGCCGACCGGACCGGGGTGGGCGGGGCCGAGGACGCTGCCGAGGGCGGCGAGCGAGACGGCCATGCCGGCCAGGGAGCAGAGCAGCAGCGGGCGGCGGCCGACGCGGTCGATCAGCGGGATCGCGGCGACGGTCAGCAGCACGTTCACCGTGCCGATCGCGACCGAGTAGCCGATCGAACTGCCGGCGGGCAGGCCGGCCCGGGCCATGATGCTCGGGGCGTAGTAGATGATCGAGTTGATGCCGCCGAACTGCTGCACCGCCGCCAGCGTCACGCCGATGAGCAGGGCGGCGCGGGCGCCCGGGGCGCCGAGCAGGGGCGCGGGCCGGGCGGCGCGGGGGCGGGAGGTCCGGCCGTCCAGCCAGGCGGGCGTCTCCGGGACGAGGAACGTGCCGATCAGCATCGCCACCGAGGGGACCAGGCCGACGGCGAACATCGCCCGCCAGTCGCCCTCGTCCGCGAAGGCCAGGTTGACCAGGTACGACACCAGGATGCCCACCGTCAGCAGGATCTGGTTCACCGTGATCATCCGGCCGCGCAGCCGCGGCGGGGCGATCTCGGCGAGGTAGAGCGGGACGATCGTCGACGCGCTGCCGACCGCCAGACCGAGGACGGCCCGGGCGGCCAGCAGGGTGGGGAAGTCCGGTGCCGAGGTGGCCAGGAGCAGCCCCACGGTGAAGGTGGCCGCGATGCCGATCAGCGCCTTGCGGCGGCCGAAGCGGTCGGCCGGGCGGGCGCCGGCCAGCGCGCCGACGGCGGCGCCGAGCAGCAGGGCCGAGATCACCGCGCCCTCCTGGAAGGAGTTCAGCGCCAGCTGGTCCTTGAGGAAGAGCAGGGCGCCGGAGATGACGCCGGTGTCGAAGCCGAACAGCAGCCCGCCGAGCGCGACGACGCCGGTGGCGAGCGCCGTGCGGCCCGGGGGCGGGGGAAGGTCCGGCGAGGCCGGCGGGGCGGGGGCGGGACGGAGCTGCGGTGCCATGGGCGGGCTCCCGGGAGCGGGTCGGGGTCGGGGTCGGTGGGCCGGCGGATCGGTGGCGGGTGCCCGGTGCCGGGCGGCGGTGCGGTCAGTGGCGGGCGGCGTCGTCGGGGGCCGGCACGACCGCCTCGTGGCGGACGTCGAACCACCGCAGGCAGGCGGTCAGCCGCTCGGTGAACGCATGGGCCTCCTGCTCCTCGCGCGCGCTGCGCGGGGCCCGGACCCCGGAGCGGCCACCGGTGGTCTCCAGGTCGGACGGGCACAGTTCGACCGCCGCGCCCGGCGTGGCGAGCGCGTCCAGGTAGCGGGTGGTCCGGTGGCCGGGGACGCCGTGGTGGAGCTGCGTCCAGAGCAGGTGCTGCGGGCGGGCGCCGGCAGCGGCGAGGGCGCGCCAGCGGGTGGACAGCCCGGTGTCGTGTGCCTCGGCGTGGGCACGCCGGGCGAGCCGGGCGGTGGCGGTGCCGGCCATGCCGCGCAGGGCCTTGGCCTCGTGGCTGCCGGCCCGGTCGAGCAGGGCGTCGACCTCGACGTCGATCCCGCCGACGCCGAAGGCCGCGACGGAGGTGAGCCCGGTGAGGTCGAGGCCGCGCCAGCGGGCGAGTTCGAGCCCGTCGAGGTGGGCCCGGACGGCCTGCCGGTAGCGGGCCACGGAGTGCAGCGGGCCCAGCCGGACGCCGAAGCCCTCGCCGAGCAGGGAGGTCAGGGCGCACAGGCCGGAGTCGGTCGCGGGCAGGGCCGGCAGCAGGTTGGGGCGGCCGACGGCGGCGCAGAGCCGGCGGGCGTCGTGCAGCAGGTCGCAGGCGGTGACGGCGCGCGGCCGGGCGGCGACGGGCACCGCGACCAGGCCGGCGCCGCTCTCCCGCAGGGGTGCCAGGAGGTCGCAGAGGCTGCGGAGTTCGTCCTCGGGTGCCGGTCCGGTGAGGGCGACGGAGGTGATCCGCCCGGCCTCCACCAGCTCGCGGATCCGGTCGTGGCCGCCGCGGCCGGACGGGGTGTGCCGGTACCAGACGGAGAGGCCGGCGGCGGTGGGGACGGGCGGGCGCTCCAGGGTGCCGATCATGCTCGGACGGTCCTTTCCTGGTCGGGGGAGGCGGGAAGCGGGGCGGGCGGCACGGTTCCCGGAACGGGCGGGGGAACCGGGGAGGAGCGGGTCGGCCGCAGGCGGGCGCAGGCCGCGACGGCGAGCAGCGCGGCCAGGCAGACCGCCGCACCGAGCGGCACCACGGAGGCGACCCCGTGCGCGGCGACCGTCCAGCCGCCGAGCGCGGCCCCGGCGGCGATCCCGGCGTTGGCCGCCGAGACGCCGAGCGTGGCGGCGAAGTCCCCGCCCGGACCGGCGAGTCCGACGATCCGGGACTGCAGCGCCGGAACGAGCCCGAAGCCGGTCAGGCCCCAGCAGGCGACCAGTACGGCCGCCACCGCCCCGGACCGGCCGAACAGGTGCAGCGCCGTCAGCGCGGCCACCAGCGCGGCGCATCCCGCGGTGAGCGCGGTGGCCGCCCGGCGGTCGGCCGCCCGGCCGCCGAGGACGGTGCCGACGGCGGCGGCGGTGCCGAAGACGAGCAGGTACCCGCCGACCGGGCCGCCGCCGACGCCGGTGACCTCCTCCAGGTAGCCGGCCAGATAGGTGTAGGCGGTGAACTGGCCGGTGAACAGCAGTACGGCGGTGGCCAGGACGGCGAGCACCGGCCGGGACAGCGCGCCGCGCAGCTGCCCGGTCAGGGTGGCCGCGCCCATCGCGGCGGTCGGCGGCACCGTCCGCCGGACGGCGGGCAGGGCGAGTGCCCCGAGCAGGGCGACGGCGGCGAGCGCGGCCCGCCAGCCGAGCCACTGCCCGGCCAGCGTGCCGAGCGGCACGCCGAGCACGGTGGCGACCGAGATGCCGCCGAAGACCAGTGAGATGGCCCGCCCCTGCCGGCCGGGACCGGCCAGGGCGACGGCCACGCTGGTGGCGGCGCCGACGATCACCCCGTGGGCCAGCCCGGCCGCGCAGCGGGCGGCCAGCAGGACGGCGATGCCGCCGGCCGCCGCGGCCCCGGCGCTCGCCGCCGTGTTGGCGGCGAGCGCGCCGAGCAGCAGGGTGCGGCGCGGCAGCCGGAGGGTGAGCGCGGTGAGCGCCGGGCCGCCGAGGGAGATGCCCAGGGCGTAGCCGGTGACGAGCAGTCCGGCCGTGCCGAGCCCGGTCCCCAGGCCGTCGGCGATCGGGCCGAGGATGCCGACCACGACGAATTCCGAGGTGCCGACGACGAAGGTGACGAGGGCGAGCGAGAGAAGGGCCGGGCGGTTCACCGGTTCGTCGGCGAATTCTCTCGGCGGAATGCTCTCCGGGCGTTTCGGCGGCATTATTCTCAGCTCTCCGGCCAGTGCTCGGTGGGAAGGTAGAGACGGGTTTCGGTGCTGTCCTCGTACGGCATTCCCTCGGGCATGTTGATGAGCTCCATGCTCATGCCCCAGGGGGTGGTGAAGTAGACCCAGCGGTCGCCCTTGATGGGGCCGTCCTGGATCGTCTCGGGGTCGCCGAGGACGGTGACGCCGGGAATGCCGCGCAGGTGGTCGGCGGCCTTGTCGACGTCGTCCACGTGGATCGCGAAGTGGTGCCCGCCGACGTCGCTGTTGCGCGGCGGTTCGCGGTCCTGGACGGGGGCGGTGTACTCGAAGAGCTCCAGGTTGGCGTTGGGGCCCAGGCGGAGCATGGCGATGTTCGCCGAGGCCCGGGGGTCCACGTTCAGCTTGCGCGCCATCCAGTCGGTCTCCGGGTCCTCGACCGGGCCGAGCAGGTAGGCGAGTTCGGCGCCGATGACGTCGACGAAGAAGTCGACCGCCTGCCGGAGGTCCGGCACGGTGTAGGCGATGTGGTGGACCGCCCGGGCGCCCGGGATCTTGGCCATGGGAATCCTCTTTCGTCCGTTCCCGGTCCGGCGGGGTTCCGCCGGCCCGTTCCGAGAATGGATCGCCGGAACGCCGGCGGGCAATTCACGGCGGAGGACTTTGTCAAGGTGCCAAACCGGGGGTCCCGGGATTCACGTTTCCGGTGCGGACGTGTTCTGCTGTCGGCCCGATCGCAGTTTCCCTTCACGGCAATGATTCGAGCGGAGTTGGTACGGATGACCATCACGTCGGCGTCCCGGGTGCATGTGGCCGGCCAGGTCGCCCCGGGGTTCGAGCGGGTCCGCGCGGAGTTCGAGCGCAACCTCCTCGAACGCGACGACCTGGGCGCGGCGTTCGCCGTCCACCGGGGACGGGAGGTGCTGGTGGACCTCTGGGGCGGGACGGCCGACCACCTGAGCGGCGCCCGCTGGGAGCGGGACACCCTCCAGACGATCTTCTCCGGCAGCAAGGGCATCACCGTGACCGCCCTGCTCAGGCTGGTCGACCGGGGCGCGATCGAACTGGACCGCCCGGTCGCCCACTACTGGCCGGAGTTCGCGGCCGAGGGCAAGGGCGCGGTGACCGTCCGCGAGGTGGTCACCTTCACCGGCCGGCTGCCCGGCACCTGGGCCCCGGTGACCCAGGACGACGCCAACGACCCGGTCCTGATGGCCGGGCTGGTGGCCGCCCAGCCGCTGGAGAGCGACCCGCGCGCCGAGGGGATCCTGTACGGCCCGCTGTCGGCCGGCTGGATCGTCGGGGAGCTGATCCGGCGGGTGGACGGGCGCCCGCTGGACCGGTTCTTCCGCGAGGAGATCGCCGTCCCGCTGGACCTCGACATCCACTACGGCACCGGGCCGGCCGACTGGCCCCGGCTCGCCCGCACCACCTACGGCAGGAACTTCCTGCCGCAGTTCACCGGCTTCTTCCGCAGCGACGACCCGCTGACCAGGCGGATCTGGCAGAACCCGCAGCCGTTCCCGGACGACGAGGGCGTCTGGGGCCGCCCCGAGCGCCGGTCCGCGCTGATCCCGGCGATCAACGTCAGCGGCACCGCCCGGGCCTTCTCCACGCTCTACGGCATCCTCGCCGAGGACTCCCGCCGCCCGCTGGACGACGAGCCGCTGCTGCTCTCCCGCCGGCTGCTGGACGAGGCGAGCGGGGTGTACGCCCGCAAGACCGACCGGCTGATCGACGTGGTGATGGCGTACGGCGGGGGCGGCTACCGGCTGCGGACCGCCGAGCGGCCCGGTCCGGACGGCGAGACCTTCGGCCACGACGGCGGCGGCGGCTCGGCCAACCAGGCCTGGCCCCGGGCCGGCCTCGGCGTCTCGTACGTCATGAACCGCCTGATCGCGCTGGGTCCGGACGACAAGCGGGCCGGCTCGCTGCTCAAGGCGCTGGCCGCCGATGTGACGGACCTGGGCCTGAAGGAGCGGTGAGGCCCCGGCGGGCCACCCGGTGCCGGGGCCCGGCAGCCCGGGGCCGGTTCCCGGCAGGGGAAAGGGCCCCCACGGGGGAGGGGGCCCTTTCCGGTCCGGGGCCGGGCCCGCCCGGCGGAGCGTGCCGCCGGGCGGGGGCCGTCACTCGCCGGCCGCGGCCTCCGCCTCGGCGGCCTTTGCGGCCTCGGCGGCGGCGACGCCGTCCAGGCGGGCGTACTGCTCGTCGGTCAGCCCGACGGCCAGCGCGCCCAGGTTCTCCACCAGGTGCTTCTCGGAGGTGGTGCCCGGGATCGGCAGGATGTTGGGCGAGCGGTGCAGCAGCCAGGCGAGCGCGGTCTGCGCCGGGGTGGCGCCGACCTCGCGGGCCACCTCGGTGACCGGGCTGTCCTCGCCCGCGTGGCCGCCGATCGCGATCGGGAAGAACGGCATGAACGCGATGCCGCGCTCGGCGGTGAAGTCGACCACGTCGTCGTGCTGACGGGTGGCCAGGTTGTACCAGTTCTGCACGGTGGCGATCGGCGCGATCTCCAGCGCCTGCTCCAGCTCGGCGACGGTGACCTCGGAGAGGCCGATGTGCCGGACCTTGCCCTCGTCCTGCAGCTGCTTGAGCGCGCCGATCTGGTCGGCCAGCGGCACCTCGGGGTCGATCCGGTGCAGCTGGAGCAGGTCGATGCGCTCCACCCGCAGCCGGCGCAGGCTCAGTTCGGCCTGCTGGCGGAGGTAGGCGGGGTGGCCGACCGGGACCCACTCGGAGGGGCTCGGGCGGGTCATGCCGACCTTGGTGGCGACCACGACGTCCCGGGCGTACGGGTGCAGTGCCTCGGCGATCAGCTCCTCGCTGCCGCCCAGGGCGTAGGAGTCGGCGGTGTCGATGAGCTGGACGCCGTTCTCGACGGCGGCGCGCAGCACGTCCAGCGCGGCGGAGCGCGGGGTCGGGGCGTGCCAGACGACGGCCTCGGTGGGCTTGATGTCCGGGGTGTCGGCGAGGCGCATGGTGCCGTAGCCGATCCTGCGGACCGTCAGGTCACCACCGACGGCGAAGGTCTGACGGTCGATCTGGGCGGTGATCTCGGTGTTCGTCATGCCGGTCACGGTACGATCTCCCATTCGTGTGAGATTCAAGGGGTTGTGAGGGGTGTCACATGCGGATCGGTGAGCTGGCGGCGCGGACCGGGGTCAGCGTCCGCCTGTTGCGGTACTACGAGGAGCAGGGCCTGCTGGAGACCCGGAGGCCGGAGGGCGGGCACCGCCGGTACGACGAGGACGCGCCGGCGGTGGTCCGCAACATCCGGGCCCTGCTGGGGGCGGGGCTCTCCACCGGCGCCATCCGGGACGTGCTGCCCTGCGTGGGCGGCGACGGCGCGGTGGCGCCCTGCATGCTGGAGGTGCTGGAGCAGCGGCTCGACCTGCTCGACCGGCAGATGCTGTCGCTCGGGGCGAGCCGGGCCGCGTTGGCGGGGATCGTCGCGGCGGCCCGGCGGGAGGCCGCGGAGGCCACGACGGCAGTGCCGGTGCCGGCCTAGCGGCCGACGGCGGCCCCGGCGCTCGTGGCCCCGGCGCTCGTGGCCCCGGCGCTCGTGGCGCCGGTACTCGTCGCCCCGGTGCCCACGGCCGGCGCCGGTGCGGCGGCCGGTGCGGTGGCGGCCGGGGCGCCGGCCCTGGCGGACCGACCCCATCGACGCATCACCGGGATCTCGACCAGGCGGTACAGCGCCCAGCCGAATCCGATGCTCAGCGCCAGGGTGATCGCCATGACTCCCAGGGCACCGGGGGTGTCCCAGGTGTTCGCGCCGGCCGATCCGGTCGCCGCGAGGCCGAGCGGTCCGTACTGGATGACCAGGAAGTGGACCATGTAGAAGGCGAAGGAGACCTCGCCGAGCCAGACCATGGTCCGGCCGGCGAACGGCGTCCCCACCCCCGCGGCGTCCCTGGCGGCCACCGCGGCGATCAGCAGCCCGATCGGCAGCGCGGTCGGCGCGGCCATGCCCCAGGCGTCGGGAAGCGTGATCATCAGGGCGTACCCGGCGGCGGTGAGCAGCGCCGCCGCCGGCCAGCCGACCGCCACCCGGCGCCCGGTCCGCACGATCCGGGCCAGCAGGATGCCGAGCACGAACTCCGGCAGCCGGGCGGCCGGGAGGAAGTAGACGAACCAGTAGCGCCAGAAGGAGAGCGGCTGCCAGGGCGAGTCCGGGCTCCCCGGCAGCAGCTGGGCGATCAGCGGCAGTGCGAACAGCACCGCCGTCGTCACGCCCACCCAGAGCCAGAGCCGCTCCGGGCGGATCCTGCGCACCAGCGGCATGACCACCGGGAAGGACAGGTAGAACAGCACCTCGCAGGCGAGCGACCAACTCGGGCCGTTGGTGCCGCCGATGACCTCCAGGGAGGGGATCCAGCTCTGCACCAGCAGCAGCGAGGGCACCGTCCCGGCGGTGGTCACCTCGGCGCCGGCCCGGGCCATCAGCAGCAGCCCGACCAGCCAGGTGACGGCGTGGTTGGGGTACAGCTTGAAGAGCCGGCGGCGGTAGAAGGCCGACGGGCGGTCGCCCTCCCGGGCGGACCAGGTGAGCACGAAGCCGCTGAGCACGAAGAAGAATCCGACGCCCAGGAAGCCGGCCCGGCTGAGGTAGTCCGCCATCAAGCCGTTCAGCGCGGGGGAGTCGAAGGGCTTGGCCACCGACACGTGGGTCAGGAAGACCAGCAGTGCGGCGATCCACCGCATGCCGGTCAGCGACGGCAGCCGGGTGAGGTCGGCGGCGGGCCGCGGGGTGCCCGCGGGGCGGACCGCGCTCACCGGACGCTCCCGGGCAGCCGGACCGACTGGCGGTGCCGGAAGAAGTCCTTCGGGTCGTAACTCTGCTTGACCCGCTGGAGCTTCGGGTAGTTGTCCTTGTAGTACAGCGTGCTCCACGGGACGTTCGAGGTGTTCTGCTGCGGGTCGCTCAGGTCGCGGTCGGCGTAGTTGACGTAGCACCCGTCGGTGACCCGGTTGGAGACCGGGACCCCGCCGGTCCCGGCGTACACCTCGCGGTAGAACTCCTGCAGCCAGGCCGTGTTGACGGCGTCGTCCTCCGGTGAGGACCAGTAGGTCTGGTACAGCAGCTTGAAGATCGCGTCGCGCTGCGGCAGCGCGGTGGCGTCGGGGGCGACGGTGTTGATCCGCCCGCCGAAGGAGACCACGGCCAGCCCGCCGCGCGGGTTGGTGTAGTCGGTGCGGGTCAGGTGCTTCCAGACCGCCGCGATCTGGTCCTCCGGGAACCCCTTGCGCATGTACGCCGACTTGTGGCCGGCCCGCAGCTGGGGGTTGGTCTGCGAGGAGTCCATGGTGCCCAGCCACGAGGCCGCCTTGAGCCACGGCAGCCGGACCACGTCGCCGGCGTGCGGCACTCCGAGCGCGGTGCTCAGCATCCGGACGAAGTCCCGGGCGCGCTGCTCGGCCTGCGGCACGTCGCCGTTGACCTGGAGCAGCAGCGCCAGGCTGCCGGAGACCCGGTGGTTCAGGAACAGCCAACTGGTCAGCCCGGTGTGGACCGGGTCCGGGCCGCTGTTCTGCTCGAACCAGGTGCCGTAGGCGCGCACCATGGCGGCGAAGCCGCTGCGGGTGACGTTCTCCCAGGACCAGGTCGGCACGGCGATCACCACCTCGGCCGGCGGCTTGGGCAGCAGCTCGGACGGATCGCTGCCGGTGGCGTCCGCCGAGCGGAACCAGTACCGGGTGACCACGCCGAAGTTGCCGCCGCCACCGCCGGTGTGGGCCCACCAGAGGTCGCGGTGCGGGTCGTTCGGCTCGCGGGTGGCGACGATCGCCCGGGCCCGGCCGCCGGCGTCGAGGGTGACCACCTCGACCGCGTACAGGTGGTCGACCACCAGGCCGTGCTTGCGGGACAGGTTGCCGTAGCCGCCGCCGGCGACGTGGCCGCCGACGCCGACCGCGTAGCAGACGCCGCCCGGGACGGTGACGCCCCAGCCCTCGTACAGGGTCTGGTAGACCTTGAGCAGGGTGGCCCCCGCCTCGACCTCGAACGCCCGCCGGCCGGGGTCGTAGCCCACGGCGTTCATGAGGTTCATGTCGACGACGATCTCGACCTCGGGGTTGTAGACGAAGTCCTCGTAGCAGTGGCCGCCGCCCCGGACGGTGAGCCGCTGCCGCTTGTCGGCCGCGTCCTGGACGGCCCGCACCACCTGGGCGGTGGTGCGCGGCAGCCGGACTCCCTCGGGCCGGGCCTCCCAGCGCGGGTTGAAGCCGGAGACCAGGTCGGCGTAGCGCGGCTGGTCGGGGGTGACGGTGATGAGGTCCCCGGTGCGGACCGCTCTGGACGCCGCGTCGGCCGGGTCCTCGGTGGCCGCCCGGGCGGCCGGGGCGAGCAGTCCGCCGGCCGTGGCGGTGCCGACGGTCACCCCGGCGGCGGCCACGAACGTGCGGCGACTGGGATTGCGCATGGAACTCTTCCCACTTCCTGGTTCGGGGGTTCGGATGCCGGGCGGTTCAGCCGAGCCGGGGGACACGGGCCGGGAGGGCGGTGCTCAGGGCCCGGGGCAGGACGCGGGTGCTGAGCAGGCGCAGGCCCCCGGGTCCGGCCGTCACGGTCACGGCGCAGTCGTGCCGGGCGAGCACCAGCGAGCCTTCGGCGATCGGGAGCCGGTCGGGCCCGTGGGCGGCGGTGCCGGTGCCGGAGAGGACGAACAGGGTCTCCTCGACCCCGTCGCGGACGGCGTGGACCAGCCGCTCGCCGGGCGGCAGCCGCCACAGGTCGAAGGTCTCGGTCTCGCTGTGCAGCATGCCCCGGCGGGCCAGGCAGGACCAGGTCCGCCGGTCGGGGCCGGCCGCGGCCGGGTCGCAGTCCACCGGCCGGAGCGCGCGGCTGACGATCACCGGCCGGCCCGCCCGGCCGCCGCGGTGTCCGGTGCCGGCACCGCGAGTTCGGCGTGGAAGAACTCCAGGCCGCCCGCGCCCGCGGTGACCACCGCGTCGGCCCCGAGCGGCAGGGTGACCGCCGTGCCGGCCGCGATCGCGACCGCGGCGCCGTCGGCCACGGCGGTGCCGGTGCCGGTGAGCACGAAGACGGTGTGCTCGCTGGTGCGGGCGCCGAAGGCGGCGCTGTCGCCCTCCGCCAGCTCCCGGATCTCCACCAGGCGCAGCGGACCGGTGAAGACCCCGGCCGGGTCGACCGTCCTCTCCTCGCGCAGGTCGTGCAGCCGCATCGTCTCGGTCTTCCTCTCGGTCGGGTCGGTGGTCGGGGTGCCCGGGGCCAGGCCGTGCAGCACCTCGGAGGTGGCGGGCGCCGGCATCTCGATGACCAGCCACTCCAGGTGCCCGTCGGGGGCGCTGCCGTAGCCGGGGTCGGTGACGCCGGCGGGGGCGCCGGTGTTGCGCAGGCCGTGCACGGTGCCGATGCCGGTGAGCAGCAGGGAGCCGGGGCGGGCCGGCCGCACCTCGCCGTCGACCAGGAACTCGCCGTGGCCGCGGAGGACGAAGTAGATCTCCTCGGTGCGGGTGTGGCGGTGCTCGCCGCTCAGACCGCCGGGCGGGATCCGGGCGACCTCGATCGCCTCGACCTCGCTCACCAGGTGGGTGCGGGCGGCAAGTGCCTTCCAGTAGGTGAGGCCGGGGGCGCCGTGCACGCCGTGGATCTCGGAGGCCTCCCGGGTGTCGGCGACGATGACGGCGGTCGTGCCGGCGGTGCCGTCCGTGCCGTTCGCGCCGTCCGTGCCGGTCGTCGCGTCAGACACGGCTGAGCTCCCGGGAGTCGAGCACCCGGAGGTCCTCGACGGCGACGGCGAGCTCCTCGCGGGTCACGTCGTTGACGAAGACCGCGTCGCCGATGCCGACCGGAAGCGGCAGGCGCTGCTGCCCGTCCCGGTGGCGGACGGTGTCCTGGAGCGCGGCGTCGAGCAGATCGGCGTCCAGCAGCTCGTTCCAGGCGGGCAGTTCGAGCGAGCGCATGACGGCGAGGACGCGGTCGCGCTGCTCCAGGTCGAGCAGGCCGCGGCGCCAGGCGAGCAGCGTGGTGAGCGCCATGTCGACGGTGACCGCCTCACCGTGCAGCAGGGCGGGCAGCGCGCGCATCTCCAGGGTGGGGGAGAAGGTGTGGCCGTAGTCGACGATCCGCTCCAGCTCGGCCTCCCACAGGTTCGGCTGGAGCTCCTCCAGCATGCCGTGGATGGCGCGCCGGAGCACCTCGCCGGCCGGGTCGCCGGCGGCGTCGTCCTGGAACCTGCGCTCGATCAGCGACGGGCCGTGCTGCTCCAGCAGCTCGAACAGCCGGGCGTCCTTGATCAGCGCCATCTTGAGGATCTCGCCCATGCCGTTGGCGATGTGCCGGCGCTCGACGGTGGAGAGGAAGGAGCGGTCGAGCAGGGTGAGCACCGGGGCGAAGTAGGTGCCCAGGCGGTTCTTGTGGCCGTTGAAGTTGACCCCGGTCTTCACCCCGACGCCCGCGTCGACCAGGCCGATCAGCGTGGTGGGGACGCGCACCACCGGAGTGCCGCGGCGGTAGAGGTTGGCGACCAGGCAGACGATGTCCATCAGGACGCCGCCGCCGATGACGATGATCGGCTCGCGCCGGCGGTCGAGGCCGAAGGAGTCCAGCGCGACCACGATGTCCGAGGCGGTCTCGAACTCCTTGAGGGTCTCGTCCGCGCGGACCACCTGGAGGAAGTAGTCGACGCCGTGGTGCTCGAAGTAGCGGCGGATCCGCTGGCCGTGCAGCCGGTCGACCTCGGCGTCGATGACCACGAAGCGGCGGCCGCCGTCCGCGGCGCCGGCGGTCCGCTCGATCAGCGCGGTGCTCGCCGGGTCGAAGACGCCGTCGCAGAAGCGCACCTCGTACTCGACCGGCTTGACCGCCCGCACCCGCCAGGACTTCGAGGACTGGCTGTAGGTGAGACCGCTCGGATAATTGTCGAAGACAAGCATTTCCATTTCCCTTGTGAAGGCGTGGGTGAATTCACGGTGCTGCGGTGCGGGGGCGGGTGCAGGTGCGGGGCGCGGGCGCAGGGGGAATGCCGGGGGAATCCGGGCGTCAGACCGGGCGGCGGCCGAGCGCGACCGCGGCGTAGGCCGCCGAGGCCAGCGTCATGTGCCGGTGCCAGCCCTCGAAGGAACGCCCTTCGAAATCGCGCAGGCCGACCCGTTCGCCGATGACGGCGCGGTCCTCCTCGACGCCGCCCGCCATGCGGAACAGCCGGGGGAACTCGGCGGCCCGCTCGGGCCCGGAGTCGGTCAGCCAGAACCCGGAGAACGCGGTGGGGCGCGCCCCGGACTCCGCGTAGAGGAGCAGTTCGGCCGGGGTGCCCGGGAGGGCGACCCGGACGACGTGCGCCTCGACCCCGGGCGGGCCGGAGGTGCCGGCCAGCCGGCGGGCGCCGGCCGAGGCGAACAGCCGGTACGCGGGGAGCGCGCGGCCGCGGTCACGGGCGGGGGCCGTGACCGGGGTGAGCCGGGTCGCCGGGTCGACCCGGACGGCCACCCGCAGGCCGAGCGCCCGGCCGGCCGCGAACAGCCCGCCCGGCTCGGCCGGGCAGCCGTCCCAGATCAGGGTGGCCGAGGTGACGGCCGGCAGCCGGTCCGCGAGCGGTCCGAGCAGGGCGGCCTGCCGTTCCAGGGAGTCCCCGGTGGCGCAGGCCGCGCCCGGCGGGCCGGAGCGCGGGGCGGGCGGGCCCGCCGGGACGGCCCGGTGGGGCGGGTCCGTCAGCTGGAGCTGCCAGTCGACCGGCGCGTTGAGCCGCGGGGCCAGGTACCAGAGGCCGACGGCCTGCTGGGCCCCGGCCAGCTGTCCGAGCTCGGGGACGAACCGGCGGCCGGCCCCGACCGAGCGGGTGCCGGACTTCGGGATGAACATCGGCCGGACCAGCCAGGCGCGGGGGGTGCACACCTCGACCAGCCGGGCGGCCAGGGCCTCCCGGACCGGGGCCCAGGCCCAGGGCGAGTTGCGGATGAAGTGGTGCAGCCGCTGGACCGCCCCCGGCTCGCCGAGGGTCCGGGCGATGTTGCTGATCGACTTCCGGCCGGCCGTGCCGAGGAGACCGCGCAGGTACTCCTCGGCCTTGAGCCGGTGGTCGGCCCGGTCGAACGAGGCGAAGAGCCGGTCGCCGAGAATTCCCGGGAAGTCCTCCGGCAGCGGGTCCGCGGCGGCTGCCGTGTTCATGGTGCTCACCTCCTCTCCGGTTCGCAAGGGTCTTTCCGGTGATTCGCCGGAAGGTTCTTCCGCCGGTTTTTCCGACGACCCTTCCGCCGATTGTTCCGGCGGTTCTTCCGGCGTCATCGATCATTGTCCGGAACGGGATTCCGGTCAATTCTCCCGGGACGCCTTCGGCAAGTTCCGCCAGATATTCTCAGGCGGAATTACGAAGGATTTCCGGGGTGCTTTCCCGGGTGCGTCCGGGCAGGTCGCGGCCGAGTGCGAAGGCGGCCGAGACGAGCGTCATGTGGTGGTGCCAGCCGGTGAAGGAACGGCCCGAGAAGTCCAGCAGCCCGAAGTCCGAGCCGAGCCGGTCCACGGTGTTCCGGGTGGCGCCGGCGGCGTTCAGCAGCGGGAGCACGCCGGGGGCGTCCTCGGCGAGGTCGGTGAGCCAGTACCTCCGGGGCCCCTCCGGGCCGCCGCCGTGCGCCCAGAGCCGGTGCACCGGCGAGCCGTGCCGCGTCCCGGCCGCCCCCGGCGCACCGGCCGGGCCGGGCAGCAGGACGGGCGTGCCGCGCAGCACCGGCCGCGGGGCCCCCGGTGTGCGGGGCCGGCGCTGCGGGAACAGCGCCTCGGCCGTCACCGTGCTCTGCCGCACCCGCCCGTGCCGCCCCGTGGTGGCCTGCAGGACCGGCCGGACGGCCTGGCCGCCGCGGACCTCCAGCAGGTACGGGACGGAGCGCCGGGCGAGCGCGCCGGCCAGTCGCAGCGGCTCGTCCGCCACCCCGAGGTCGGCGACCAGCGGGGCCACCGGGAGGACCCCGGCGAGCCGGTCGACCATCCCGAGCAGCAGTTCGCCGGCCGCGTACGGCGCGAGGCCGTCGGGGATCCGGGCGCGGGCGCGCCGCTGCGGGTCGTCCGTCCAGCCCGGGTCGAGCAGCAGCGACCAGTCCACCGGGACGGCGTCCCGGTCGGTCGCCACGAACAGGCCCGGTGCCGCCTGGCACTTGACGGTGCGCCCGGCCTCCTGGACGAACCGGCGGTGGACGCCCACCGCCTGGTCGCCACGCTTGGGGATGACCGCCAGGGTGGCGGTCCAGGCGCGGACCGGGCGGCCGGCGGCGGCGCGGCGGGCGAGCACCCGGCGGGCCGGGCGCCAGTCCCAGGGGCTGCCGTTGACGAACTGCTGGAGCGAGAGCGAGGCGGTGGCCGCGGCCGGTCCGGTGGCCAGGCTCGCGGCCATGTTCGAGAGGGTCTTGCGACCGGGCGCCGCGAGCAGTCCGTACAGGTAGGCCCGGGCCCAGCGGCGCTGGTCTATCCGGGTCAGATGGGCGAAGACCTGCTCGGCGAACCGGGAAACCTCGGCTTCGCCGGCCGGTGACAGGGGTTGCGCGTCCATGTGAGCTCCCCGAGATCGGGTGGGTCCGTGAGGTGCCGTCCCCAAAAGAATAGCGAACGATCTCTTTGTTTTTGGGTCCCGTGCGGGCCCCGGGCCGGTTTTGGCAAGTCCCCGGTGCCCGACGGCCGGGAAACGCGCCACCGCCCGTACCGGCGTCAGGCGGCCGGTACGGGCGGTGGGTTGGGGTGCCGAAGGGTGTTCGCGCCGGTCAGTGCGGTGCGCCGGGCGCCGGCGGGCCGGTCACCGCGCGGCGCCAGAGCCGTCCGAGCCGCTCCCGGACCTCGGCCCGGGCGGCCGGGTCGTCGCCGCCCAGGGTGACGATGCCGCGGCGCAGCGCCTCGGAGCCGACCACCAGGCAGTGGGCCAGGGTCTCCAGGTCGGCGCTGTCGAGGCCGGTGGCCTGGAGGACCGGGCTGTGGAGTCCCGTGGCGTGGAGCCCGGCGGCGCTCGCGCCGTTGGTGCCCGGTTCGCCGGTGGGTGCACCGTTGGCGCTCGCCGTGTCGGTGTTCACCCCGCCCGGAGCGGCCGCTGCCGCTGCCGGTGCGCCGGTGGTGGTGCCGGGGGGAGGGCCGGTCCGCTCGCGGGCCAGCCGGTCGCGCAGGTCCGGGCTCCAGCCCGCGTGCCAGTTGCCCGCCGACTCCGGCTGCTCCCAGGTGAGCCGGGCGGCGGCCCGCACGCTCGGCTCCTCGTCCAGCAGCCGGGTGAGGGTGTCGATCAGTTCGCCCACCTCCGTGCCCGGCCGGTCGTGCGCCGCGGAGGCCGCCGTGACCGCGGCCCGGGTGAGCGCCGCCGCCTGGGCGCGCACCGCGTCGGCGAGCGAGGCCTTGGAGGGGAAGTGGAAGGTGAGCGCCCCCATGGTGACCCCGGCGGTCTGGCTGACCCGGGCCAGCGAGGTGCCCGCGTAGCCGTGCCGGTCGAACTCCGTGGCGGCGGCCAGCAGCAGCGCCCGGTGGGTCTGCTGGGCCCGTTCCTGCCTCATCGCGCACCGCCGTTCCGCCGGGCGCGACGGTACGGCGGGCGGGGATCCGAACCCGCGCCGGCCCCCGGCCGGCGGGCTCGCGGGATGCCGGGGGGTGCCGCCTGGGCGGCCTGGGGGTGAGGGCGGGCGAACCACATCGCGGGCGTGGCTCCTTCGGGCGGTCGGGGCGTGCCGGTGCGTACCGGTCCGGTGACACTCCGACGTTACGCTGTGGCGGGCCGCATACGCACGGCAAACCCAGGATCCTCCGTCGGCTTTGGCATTTCCTTCGCAAATACCCTGGGAGGACGGGCGGTTGGGGTGCCCGGGGCCGCTGTGGCGAGGTGTGCGCGGTACCAGGGCGCGGCCCCGGCGAGCCGTGCCAGCGGGCCCGGTCCCGGGTCGGTGGCGGCCAGTCGCCAGATCTCCTCGCTGCGGTACCAGTGGTCCCGGGCCATCAGGTCGAGCTGCCGTTCGCCGAACACCCCGGGCACCGAACGGAGTCGGGCGGCGCAGCGGTCCCAGGGCCAGTCGCCGGCGGGCACCGGCGGGAGTACGCGGTGCTCCGCGAGTTCCGCCAGCAGCCGTCCGACGGGGACCGGTTGGGGATGTCCGGCGTGGTGGACGCCGGTGAGCGGCGTGCCCGGCGCATCGGCGGACGTGGTGCCGGAGGCCGTGCCCGCGGCGGACGGTGCGGGTTCCGGTGCCAGCGCGAGCGCGGTGATCAGCCGGGCCAGATCGGTCACCGCGACCAGGGAGAGCAGCGCCCCGCCGCCGTCCCAGCGGGCCGGCACCCGGCGGAGCAGGTCGGCCAGGCACGGCACCACCCAGCGGTCGCCCGCGCCGAGCACCAGGGGTGCCCGCAGCACCACCGCCCCGGCGTCCAGTGCCGCCCGCTCGCCGGTCAGCCTGGTGCGGCTGGCCGCCGAGACGGGGGCGGGCGGCACCTCGTCCACGCCGATGCCCCGGTGCGGGCCGTCGCCGTACACCGCGGAGGTGGAGAGGTGCACGATCCGGCCGGCGCCGGCCCGCACGGCCCCGGCCAGCAGGGCGCGGGTGCCGTGCACGTTGACGGCGGCGCACTCCTGCTCGGGGCCGCCCACCAGGGCGGCGAGGTGGATCAGCACGTCCGCGCCGTCGGCCGCGCCGCGCAGCGTCGCCGGGTCGGCGAGGTCCGCCGCGACCGGGACGGTCCCGGGCGGTGCGGCGGAGCGGGTGAGCGCCCGGACCTCGCCGACCCCCGGTGCCGCGCGCAGCGCGGCCAGCACCGCCGAGCCGATGAAGCCGCCCGCCCCGGTCAGCAGGACGGTCGGCCCGTCGGGGCTGCGCCGCCCCGGCCTCGGCCGCGGGCCGTCCCCGGCGCGGCCGGTCCCCCGTGCGCCGCTCACGCCGACCGCTTCCCGTGCTCCAGGAGGAGACCGCGCAGTTCCGCGACCAGCGGCGCGGGCGCCATGCCGGGCAGCAGGAACCACCACAGCTGGACGATCCGCTCCGGCAGGTCCGCGCGCCCGGTGCGCAGGTGGGACATGATCTGTGACCCGGTGTAGGCCGCGACCAGCACCTGGGCGAGCTCCTCGATCACGACGTCGTCGAGCAGCTCGCCGGCCCGGCGGGCGGCCTCCAGCTCGGCGCGGAACTGCTCGGCCCACATCTCGTACGGGCTGAAGTCGCGCAGCCCGAGCTGTCCCTGTTCGACGGCCAGCGTCACGCCGGCGCGCAGCAGCACGTTGCCCTGCAGCTCGTCGGCGAGGTAGAGGTTGATCCCGATCAGCTGGCGCAGGCCCGAGGGCTGCTCCGGCAGGTCGAGGTCCGAGGCCTGCTCGTCGATGACCGCCTTGGCGAGGTCCTCCTTGGACTTGAAGTGGAAGTACATCGCCCCCTGGGTGGCGCCCGCCCGGTTGATGATCTTGCTGACACTGGAGCCGCTGAAGCCGTACTCGTCGAAGATCTGCGCGGCGGCCCGCAGGATGGTCTCCCGGGTGCGCACGGCTCGGTCCTGCTTGGCTCTTGCCACGAGAAGCTCCAAACGTCTCGACAAACAAAAAGAACGACCTCTATGTTATTCGCCGGGGGGCCCGGCGTACACACCGGCGCCACCGAGATCTTCCACCTTGCCTGTGGCCACTCTGGGGGAGTGCATCCATGTTTCGCACAGACCACGGCACCACCATGCCCGAAGCCTTCGACGTGCCCGCGGCCGTCCCGCCGACCGTCCCGCCGTCCGCCGTCCCGGGCTCCGCGGACGGCACGCCGCTCACCGTGCCCAAGCAGTACGTGCACAAGCGGGCCGCCGAGGAGGTGCTGCTGACCGGATGGGAGCAGGTCGCCGAGGACTCCTACCGGATCGCCGCGTGCTGGCCGCGCGACCACCGGGCCTACGGCGTCCGGGACGGCTACCACGACCCGATGCTCCTGGTGGAGACGATCCGCCAGACCTTCCCGCTGCTCTCGCACGTGGCCTTCGGCGTCCCCGTCGGACACCATCTGATCTGGGACCACTTCGGGTACGCGCTCATCCCGGGCGGCCTGTGGGCCGGCTCGCGGGACACGGTCCCCCGGCAGCGCGGCTCCGCCGGTTCCCCACGGGCACCGCGCGCCGGCGCCGACCGGGACGAGGTGCGGATCGACGCCGTCTGCCAGGACGTGGTCCGCCGCGGCAACCGGGTGGCCGCCCTGACGCTCGCCTACGTGGTCAGCCGCGACGGCGAGCCGATCGCCACCGCGCAGACCCGGTTCACCGTCCAGACCCCGGCGATCTACCGCCGGCTCCGCGCCGACAAAGGCGACGCCGCGCAGATGATGTCCCGCGCCGTCCCGCCGCCCGCCGCGATCCCGGCCGCCCGGGCCGGCCGAGCCGTGCCCCGGGAGGTCGCGCTCTCCGCCACCGACCGCGCCCGGCGCTGGCAGCTGCGGGTCGACACCCACCACCCGGTGCACTTCGACCACCCCGTCGACCACGTGCCCGGCTCCCTGCTGCTGGACGCCGCCCGGCAGGCCGCCCAGGCCCTCGACCACCGGACGCCGCTCATGGCGGTCGCCATGGAGTGCGACTTCGGCCGCTACGTCGAACTCGACGAGCCCTGCCTGGTGGAGGTCACCCAGCTGCCCCGCGACCCCGCCCGCCGCGACCGCGTCGGCGTGGTCCTGCAGCAGGGCTCCGGCGACCCGTCCTGCTCGGTCATCGTCACCCTGGCCCCGCTGAACCCGATCTGACGCACGGTCCGCTCCGCACCCGCACTCCCCGTGGACCCGCGGGGCCCGCCGCTCCTCCCCGTCCGGCGGGCCCCGCGCACGCGGCGCCCCGTGCGCCCCGCCGTACCCTGGACTGCCACAGGGGCACCAGGGACCGGGGGGACCGGGCATGGAACTCAGACAACTCCGCACCTTCGAGGCGCTCGTGGCCCACCGCACCGTCGCCGCGGCCGCAGGCGTCCTCGGTCTCGCGCCCGCCGCCGTCTCCGAGCAGCTCCGCACCCTGGAACGCTCGCTCGGCACCGCCCTGCTCGCCCGCTCGGCCCGCGGCCTGACGCCCACCCCCGCCGGTCACCGCCTGCTGCCCTGGGCCCGCCGCCTGCTGGACCAGGCCGAGCAGGCCCGCCGCGCGGTCACCGGCGCCCGCGCGGTCCTGCGGCTCGGCGCCGCCCCGGCGACCGTCGCCGCCGGCCACGCGTCCCGGGTGCTCGCCCGGCTGGCCGAACGCCATCCCGACCTCAAGGTCTCCCTGCACACCGGCGCGGCCCGGGACGGCCTGCTGCACGGCGTCGCCGCCGGGAGCCTGGACGCCGCGCTCGTCCTGGACGCCCCGGGCCCGCTCGGCGCACTCGGCTTCACCCCGCCACCCGTCCAGCTGGCCCACCAGGACCTGGCCGAGGTCCCCCTCGCCCTGGTCACCGCCCCCGAGCCCGCCTCCTCCGGCGACACCGCACCCTCCCCGGCGGGCCGCCGCCTGCTGGTGAACACCCCGGCCTGCTCCTTCCGCCTCGCCGGCGACCGCCTCTTCGGCCCCGGGGTGGAACGCCTCCGCACCGGCGGTGTCACCGCCACCCGCGCCTGCGCCGAACGCGGCCTCGGCATGGCCCTCCTCCCCGAGTCCGCCGTCCACGAGCAGCTCGCCGCCGGCACCCTCCGCCGCCTGGAGCTCGCCGACCCCGTCCCCCCGCTCCTCCTCCGCCTGGTCTGGCGCGCCGACCGCGACCCCGCCCCCGCCGTCCACGCCGTCCTCCACGCGGCCACCACGCCCCCCGGCTGACCACCACTCACCGAACACCCACCCCGGGTGACCCGCACCACAGCCCCCTGAGGCCGGGTCACCCGCCCGAACCCGCAAAACGACAGAGGACCCACCGGATTTCTCCGGCAGGTCCTCTGCACTGGGTCGGGGTGGCGGGATTTGAACCCACGGCCTCTTCGTCCCGAACGAAGCGCGCTACCAAGCTGCGCCACACCCCGGTCCTTCTGTTTGTCGCTCCGTCTCCTTCGCGACGAGTAGAACTCTACCGGACGCTCGCCGAGAGACGAAATCCGGTTTCCCGGCGAGCGGGACGGGTGGGTCAGCGGGGGGCCGGGACGAGGGTGAGGAGGGTGGCCTCGGGCGGGCAGGCGAAGCGGATGGGGGTGTAGCGGTTGGTGCCGCAGCCGGCCGAGACGTGGAGGTGGGCGCGGCGGCCGCCGGCCTGGTGGGTGGAGAGGCCCTTGACCCGCTTGGCGTCGAGGTCGCAGTTGGTGACCAGGGCGCCGTAGAAGGGGATGCAGAGCTGGCCGCCGTGGGTGTGGCCGGCCAGGATCAGCGGGTAGCGGTCGGCGGTGAAGGCGTCGAGGACGCGCAGGTAGGGGGCGTGGACGACGGCGAGGGAGAGGTCGGCGTCGGCGGAGGGGCCGCCGGCCACCTCGCTGTAGCGGTCGCGCCGGATGTGCGGGTCGTCCAGGCCGGTGAACTCCAGGTCGAGGCCGCCGACGGTGAGGCGTCCCCGGGTGTTGGTGAGGTCGAGCCAGCCGGCCGCGTCGAAGCCGTCGCGCAGCTTCTCCCAGGGGTTGTGGACGGCGTTGGCGACGCCCCGCGACGCGCTGCCGTCGGGGTTGTTCATGCCGTGGACGCCGGTGCGCATCGCCTGGAGGTAGCGGGCCGGGTTCTTGGGGGCCGGCCCGTAGTAGTCGTTGGACCCGAAGACGTAGACGCCGGGGAAGTCCATCAGCGGACCGAGCGCGTCCAGGGTGGCCGGGACGGCGAGCGGGTCGGAGAGGTTGTCGCCGGTGTTGACCACCAGGTCGGGGCGGAGTCCGGCGAGGCTCTGCAGCCAGCGCTGCTTCTTGCCCTGGTTGCTCACCATGTGGATGTCGGAGACCTGCAGTACCCGGAGCGGGCGGGCACCCCGGGGGAGGACCGGTACCTCGACCCGGCGGACGCGGAAGGAACGGACCTCGTACCCAACGGAGTAGGCGAGGCAGGCGGCGCCGGTGGCGGCGATTCCGAGGGGGACGGAGTACAGCGGTCGCATCGTTCCATGCTCTCAGACGGCGGATCAGCGGGTGAACTTCCGGTGGGCGTACGGGGGCACGGACGGCGGCGCGGAGGGTGCGGCGAGGCGGTCCGGCGTCACTGGTCGGAGCCGGAGCCGGAGCCGGAGCCGGAGCCGGCGGACCGCACGGACGCCCCGGTCCCCCCGGACTCCACGGACGCCCCGGCCCCCTCGGGCCGGTCGCGCCGGGCCCGCAGCGCCCGGACCTTGTGGCGGTTGCCGCACCGCTCCATCGAGCACCAGCGCCGCCGCCCCGGCCGCGAGGTGTCGACGAACAGCAGGCTGCAGTTGTCGGCTCCGCACTCGCGCACCCGGTCCGCGTACGGGCCGGTGAACAGCGCGATGGCGTCGCGCGCGACGGTGGAGGCGAGCTGGTCGCCGTCGCCGGGCAGGGGGTCCGCCGCGGTGCCGTCCGGGGAGATCCGCGGGGCGAGCGGCGCGTGCGCGGCGGCCCGGTTGACCACCTCGTAGTCGTCGGGGTCCCCGGGGCCGTCCCCGTTGGCGCGGGCGGCGGTGAGCCGCCACAGGGCGTCCCGCAGGGCGCGGACGGCGGCGAGCTGCTCGTCGGTGATCCGCACGGTGCCGGACGGCAGGCCCAGCCGGCAGCGCCCGGCCCAGTCGGCGAGGTCGTCGGGCCGGTGCAGCACCTCGTACCGCGTGTACGGGCCCGGCCCGCCGGTGGGCAGCAGCTCCAGGCAGAGCGTGCCGGGGTCGAAGTGGAACCGGGTGCCGCCGGGGGAGTGGAGGACAAGGCCGGGGGTCCGCTCGTCGGTCATGTAACCACTTTAAGTGGTTGTCTTCGGTCGGGGAAGGGATCCGCGCACGGCCGCGGCCGGGGGTGAAGGCCGTGGCCGGGGATATTGGTAAGCGCCGGAACCCCGCAGGTGGGAGACTCGGGGCCATGACGACGCTCAAGGAGCAGCTGCACGAGGACCTCACGGCTGCCATCAGGAACCGGGACGAGCTGCGCTCGTCCACCATCCGGCTCACGCTGGCGGCCGTCACCAGCGAGGAGGTGGCCGGCAGGACGAAGCGCGAGCTCTCCGACGCGGACGTGCTGAAGGTCATCGGCCGGGAGGCGAAGAAGCGCCGGGAGGCCGCCGAGGCGTTCGGCACCGCCGGCCGCGCCGAGCAGGCCGCCCGGGAGCTGGCCGAGGGCGAGGTGCTGGCCGGGTACCTGCCCAGGCAGCTGTCCGACGAGGAGCTGGCCGCGATCGTGACCGCCGCCGTCGCCGAGAGCGGGGCGACCGGCCCGCAGGGCATGGGCGCCGTGATGAAGCTGGTGCGGCCGAAGGTCGAGGGCCTCGCGGAGGGCGGCCGGGTGGCCGCCGCCGTGAAGTCCGCCCTGGTGGGCTGAGCCCGCGGGCGGCCGGGCCGGCCCACGGCCCGGGCGGACAGGAACGAACGCGCGAGCGCGCGGAGGAGAAGAGGACGGCGGACTCGTCCGCTTCCTGCAACTGCCCCCAGGCGTCCCGGTGCCGGGCGCGGGCCAGCACC
>NZ_JBHJRC010000007.1:0-33004 GCF_042261735.1 Kitasatospora sp. NPDC056327
GGTCCGGAAGCGCTCCGGGCGGGCCCCGCCGCGGCGCCCGGACGGCTTCCGCGGGTTACTTCCGCTGCGAGAGTTAGTCGTCCGGACACGCCCCCGACAGGCGGGAACACGCCTCCGCAGCACCCCCGTCACCACCCGGCCATCGGCCGCAATCGGGCGCCACACCACGGCAACACCCGCGCCCACCAGGCAGAACGGGTGATTGACAGGGGGCCGGGACGTTCAGCACGATGAGCGCCGAGCCCAGTCGCAGCGCCCCGGAACCGGAAGGAGGGCCGATGAGCACCGTTCGCACCACCGCCCCGGCCCGCCGCCGCTGTTGTTGTCGCGGGGCGCTCGCCCGCTGATCCCCGGCCGCCCGTCCGGCGCCCGTGCCCTCCCTCGCACCTGTGGGCCGGCACCCGCACGCCCGTACCTCCCGGTGCCTCCGCGCACCCCGGGTGCCCCCGCGTCCGCACCCCGACCCGTCCGCGCACCGACCGGTCCGCACCCAGCCCCTCCGGCGTCCGCGGTGTCCGGCGTGCTCGACACGTCCACGTCCACGTCCGCACCCACGTCCACGCCCCGGTCCGCCGCCGGGCGTCCCCGCGCACCCCCTTCACCCGCCCACCTCCCCAGGAGAGTCGAGGAACCGCCATGTCCACCGCCACCACCACCGCCCTTCGCCTGACCCCCGCCGCCGGCCGGATCGGCGCGGTCGTGCACGACGTCCGCCTCGGCGGCGACCTGTCCGCCGGGACCGTCGCCGCCGTCGAGGCCGCGCTGTACGAGCACAAGGTGCTCTTCTTCCGCGGCCAGCAGCACCTCGACGACGCCGGACACGAGGCCTTCGCCCGACTGCTGGGCCACCCGGTCGGCCACCCCACCGTCCCCAGCGCCGACGGCCGTTACGTCTTCGAACTGGACGCCACCAAGGGCGTGCGCGCCAACAACTGGCACACCGACGTCACCTTCGTGCCCTCCTACCCCAAGGCCTCGATCCTGCGCGCCCTGGAACTGCCGCCGGCCGGGGGCTCCACCGTGTGGGCCAACACCGCCGCCGCCTATCAGGACCTGCCGCAGCCGCTGAAGACGCTGGCCGAGTCGCTGCGCGCCGTGCACACCAACGACTACGACTACGCGGCGAACCTCGCCCTGCGCCCCGAACTCGCCGACAACGCCGAGGTGGCGGACCTCTTCCGCCAGGTGTTCGTCTCCACCGCCTTCCGCACCGAGCACCCGCTCGTCCGGGTGCACCCCGTGACCGGCGAGAAGAACCTCCTGCTCGGCGCGTTCGCCCAGCGGATCCAGGGCGTCCCGGGCGCCGACAGCAAGGCGCTCATCGCGCTGTTCCAGCGCTACGTGGAGCGGCTGGAGAACACCGTGCGCTGGGACTGGCAGGTCGGCGACGTCGCGATCTGGGACAACCGGGCCACCCAGCACTACGCCGTCAACGACTACGGCGACGAGCCGCGGCTGGTCCGCCGGATCACCCTGGACGGTGACCTTCCGGTGGGCACCGACGGCACGCCGAGCCGTCTGCTGGAGCCGGCCGACCCGCCGCGGGTGGCCGGGCTGGTGCCGGCCGAGGAGCTGGAGGCCGAGGCCGCCGGGGCGCGCTGACGCACCCGGCCCGGGGTCCGGTGCCGTCCGGCCCGGTCCGCACCGGCCCCGCACCGGCCCCCGGCACCACCGGCACCACCCGAACCACCGGCACCAGCAGCGAGGAAGGCGAAGCATGGTCACGGAGACAGCCCCCGGCCCGGCCCCGGTCCGGCCGCGCACCGGGGACGCGCGGCGGGACGTCAACGCCGCCGCCGTCCTGCGGACCGTGCTGGACCACGGACCGGTGGCCCGCGGCCGGGTCGCCGCGCTCACCGGGCTGAGCCCGGCCGCCGTCTCCCGCCAGGTGGTGGACCTCGCCCGGCTCGGACTGCTGCACGAGCGGCCCGCGCCGCCCGCCCCCGGCACCGGGGCGGTCGGCCGGCCGCAGCTCCCGGTGGCCGTCGACACCGCCCGGGTCGCCGTGGCCGGCCTGCACATCGGCCTGCCGTACAGCACCTTCGCCTTCCTCGACCCGCGCGGGAACGTGCTGTTCCGGCAGGAGCTGAGCAACCGGGGCCGCACCGGCCCGGCCGTGCTGCGGCCGCTGCTCGCCCGGCTCCCCCGGCTGCTGGCCGCCGCCCCGGGCGGCCGCACCGTGGTCGGCCTCGGCGCGGTCACCGGAGGCTCGGTGGACCACGAGCGCGGCCTGGTCGTCCGTCACGACCCGCTCGGCTGGCGTGACCTGCCGCTCGGCGAGCTGCTGGCGGACGCCTCCGGGCTGCCCGTCCAGGTGGACAACCACGCCCGGGCGCTGGCCCGGGCGGAGATCCTGTTCGGGCACCCGGCGGCCCGGCGCTCGATGGTGCACCTGTTCGTCGGCCACGTCGTGGACGCCGCCCTGGCGGTGGCCGGCACCGTGCACGTCGGCCCGGCCTCGCCGACCGGGGACGTCGCCCACCTGCCGGTACCGGACAGCGACGCGCTCTGCCACTGCGGCCGGACGGGCTGTCTCGCGGTCGCCGCCTCGGACACCACGCTGTTCGAGGCGGCGACCGCCGAGGGCATCACCCCGCGGCCCGACCGCGCCGGGCTGCTGGCCGCCGTCCGGGCCGGCGACCCGCGCGCCGACCGGCTGGTGCGGCGGCGCGCGGAGACCATCGGCCGCGCGCTCGCCCTGCTGGCCGACGTGGTCAACCCCGACCTGCTCGTCCTGACCGAGACCTTCGCCCTCCACCACCCGGCCTACCTGGACGTGGTGCGGGCCGAGTTCACCCGCCGCTCGCACCTGCGGCGCGACGCCGACCTGCTGATCGCCCAGCAACGCGGCGCCGACGTGCTCGCGGTGGCCGCCGGGGCCGCCGCGCTCGGCGCCCTGTACTCCCGCCCGTTGCACGCCCTGACCGCCGCCGCGGCGCGGCCCCTCCGACCCGGACCGCACGCCCCTTCCCGCAGAGGACCCCACTCGTGACCAGCTTCCCCACCGCCTCCCCGCTCTCCCGCCGGGCGCTCCTGCGCGGCGGCCTGGCCGGCGCCGGCCTGCTCGCCCTCGCCGCCTGCCGCTCCGCCGCCGACACCGCCGCCGGGAAGGCCGCGGGCGACACGGCGGGACCGCGCCGCGGCGGTGTCCTCACGGTCGGCGCCACCGTCGACTTCACGCCCGCGCTGCTGTTCGCCCAGAGCGCCAACACCCTCGTCCAGCGGCTGGTCTTCAACACCCTGACCCGCTACGACGACCAGCTGAAGCCGCAGCCCGAGCTGGCCACCTCCTGGCAGGTCGCGCCCGACGGGGCCAGCGTCACCCTCCGGCTCCGCGAGGACGTCACCTTCCACAGCGGCCGGAGGTTCACCGCCGACGACGTGGTGTTCGCCGTCAAGAACCTGCAGAACCCGGTGCGTTCGGCCCAGCTGCGCTCGACGGCCGCCGCCGTCACGGACTTCCGCAAGAACGGCGACTTCGAGCTGACGCTCGTCCTCGCCCACCCGGTCAGCAACATCTTCGACCTCTTCGAGTTCATGATCGTCCCGGACTCGGAGAGCGTCGAGGAGGCCTTCGCCGGGACACGGCTCGTCGGCACCGGCCCGTACACCTTCACCGAGCGCAGGCCCGGCAGCTCGATCACCCTCGCCCGCAACGAGAAGTACTGGAACCCCGGCCGCCCCTACCTGGACGGCGTGGAGATCCGGGTGATCCCGCAGAGCGAATCGCTGCTCTCCTCGCTGCGCACCGGCCAGACCCACCTCTCCTACCACGTCCGCGGCAAGGACCTCACCGCCCTCGCGAGCGACCCGCAGTTCCGCGTGACCTCCTACGACACCGGCGGCGGCGCCTACTACATCGGCGTCAACCTCACCGCCGAGCACGTCTCCGACAAGCGGGTCCGGCAGGCCATCGCCTGGGCGGTCGACCGCGACCGGCTGGTCCAGCAGGCGCTCGGTGGCTCCGCCACCGTCTCGGCCACGCCCTGGCCCAAGTCCTCCCCCGCGTACAGCGCCGACGCCGCCGCCCACTACCGCCACGACCCCGAGCGGGCCCGGCAGCTGCTCAGGGACGCCGGACTCACCGGCATCACCCTGCCGTTCGCGCACAGCAACGACCCGGCCAACACCGCCGTCGCGCAGATCCTCCAGTACGACCTCAAGCAGGTCGGCATCGAGACCGTCCTCCAGCCCACCGACTCGCCCACCATGCAGAAGCAGCTGATCGCCCAGAGCATGCCCGCGCTGTGGACGCTCAGCCACGGCTTCGCCCAGCTGCACCCCGCCACCCTGGCGGTGAGCGCCTACCCGTTCAACGAGGCCAGGAACAGCTCGCGGTTCTCCTCCCCCGCCTACACCGACATCGTGCAGCGCGCCTGGAAGCGGCCCGACAGCGACAGCGACGAGGCCAAGGCGCTCTACAGGCAGATCACCGACACCCTGCTGGACGAGCAGTTCGTCATCGACCTCGCCATCGCCGGCCTCTCCGAGGTCGCCGGCGGCAAGGCCCGCGGCGCCACCCTCAACAAGTTCGGCTACCTCAACCTCGACGACGCCTACCTCACGGCCTGACCGGAGGCCCGAACCCGATGCGAAGCTTCCTCCTCAAGCGGCTCCCCTCCGGGCTGCTCGTCCTCCTCCTCGCCTCCTTCCTCGTCTTCCTCATCCTGCGCCTCATCCCCGGCGACCCGGCCACCACCCTGGCCGGCCCCGACGCCGGCCCGCGGGCCGTCGCCGCGATCCGCGCGCAACTCGGCCTGGACGCGCCGCTGCTGACCCAGTACGTGCGCTGGCTGGGGGACCTGCTCACCGGCGACCTCGGGCCCAGCTACGCGATCGGCGGCCAGGTCGCCGACCTGATCGGCGACGGCATCGGCGCGACCCTCCAGCTCACCGCCGCCGCCCTGCTGCTGGTGATCCTGATCGCCCTCCCGCTGGGCGTGCTCGGCGCCACCGCCGAGCGCCGCCCGGTCGCCGCCGCCGTGCGCGCCTTCACCACCGCCGTGCTCGCCGTCCCGCCGTTCGTCACCGGCGTCCTGCTGGTCCTGCTGTTCGCGGTCACCCTCGGACTGCTGCCCGCCGGCGGTCACGAGTCCCTGCTGGACGCCCCCGACCTGGCACTGCAGTACCTGCTGCTGCCCGCCGTCTGCCTCGCCCTGCCCAGCGCCGCCGTGCTCGCCCGCTACCTCAAGGACGGCATCGAACGGGCCCTCGCCGAGGACTACGTGCGCACCGCCACCGCCGTCGGCGTATCCCGCCGCCGGATCGTCTGGCGCCACGCCCTGCCCAACGCACTGCCGTCCGCGGTGACCGTGCTCGGCCTGCAGATCGGCCACCTGGTCGCCGGAGCGGTGCTGGTGGAACGGATCTTCGCCTGGCCCGGACTCGGGCAGCTCGTCGAGCAGGGCGTGCTGCGCCGCGACTACCCCGTGGTGCAGGACCTCCTGCTGCTGATCGTCGCCGTCTACGTCGCCGTCCAGCTGCTCACCGACCTGGTGTACGCCTGGCTCGACCCCCGGATCCGGTGGGAGTAACCGATGACCGTCCTCACCGCCCCCGCGGCGGCCCGCCCCCCGCGCGCCCGCAACCGGTACCTCGCCGGACTGCTCACCGGACGCGGCCTGACCGGGCTCGCCCTGGTCGGCGCCGTCGCCCTGGCCGGACTGCTCGCGCCGCTGCTCACCGGCCACGACCCCGACGCCCAGGGCCCGCTCGCGCTGGCCGGACCGAGCGCCGAGCACCCGTTCGGCACCGACGACCTCGGCCGGGACCTCTTCAGCAGGGTCCTGCACGGCATCGCCACCGACCTGGCGCTCATCTTCGGCGCCGTCCCGGTCGGCGCGCTGCTCGGCAGCGCGCTCGCCCTGCTGGCGGCCTCCCACCGGTGGGCGGACGTCGCCGTCCAGCGGGCCTTCGACCTGGTGCTCGCCTTCCCCGGGCTGATCCTCGCACTGGCCATCACCGCCGTCCTCGGCCCGGGCCGCTGGCCGGTCTTCCTGGTCATCGCGCTCGCCGAGATCCCGCTGTTCGGACGGCAGTTGCGCTCCGGGATCCTGGTCCAGCGGGAACGCGAGTACGCGCTGGCCGCCCGGGTCGGCGGTGCCTCCCGGTTCCGGGTGCTGCTGCGGCACGTGCTGCCGAACGCCGTCGACCCGCTGATCGTGCAGACCGCGGTGGCCCTGTCCGTCGGGGTGTTCATCGAGGGTGCGATGAGCTTCCTGGGGCTCGGCGTGCGCCCGCCGGAGCCGACCCTGGGGTCGATCCTCAGCCAGTCGGTCGGCTACCTCTCCACCCATCCGACCTTCGCGGCCGCCCCGCTCGCCGCGACCACCGCGCTGGTGCTCGGCTTCACGCTGATCGCCGAGGCCCTGAACCGGGGGATCCGCCGATGACCGGCCCTTCGTCCCGCCCCGTCCTGCGGGTCACCGACCTCACCGTCGAGTTCCCCGGGACCGTCGCCGTCGACGGCGTCGGCTTCGACCTCGCCGCCGGGGACACCCTCGGCCTGGTCGGCGAGTCCGGCTCCGGCAAGTCCACCACCGCGCTCGCCCTGCTGCGGATGCTCCCCGCCGGGGGCCGGATCACCGCCGGCTCGGTGGAGCTGGCCGGGCAGGACCTCGCCGCGCTGCCCGAGCCGGCCCTGCGGGCCCTGCGCGGGCGGCGGATCGCGATGGTCTTCCAGGACCCGATGTCCTCGCTCAACCCGGTGCTCACCGTCGGCAAGCAACTCGACGAGGCGCTGCGCGCGCACGCCGACCGGGGCTCCGGCTCCGGCAAGGCCGAACGGGCGGCGCGGGCCGTGGAGTTGCTCGACCTGGTCGGAATCCCCGACGCAGCCGGCCGGCTGCGCGACCACCCGCACCAGTTCTCCGGCGGCCAGCGCCAGCGCATCATGATCGCCCTCGCCCTCGCCAACGACGCCGAGGTGCTGGTCGCCGACGAACCCACCACCGCGCTGGACCCGACCGTCCAGCAGCAGATCCTGCGCCTGCTCGGCCGGATCAACCGGGACACCGGCACCGCGCTCGTGGTGATCAGCCACGACCTCGGTGTGATCGCGCAGACCTGCCGCCGGCTGCTGGTCATGCGGCACGGCCGGGTCGTCGAGTCCGGCGACACCGCCGCGGTCCTCACCGCGCCCCGGCACCCGTACACCAAGGAGCTGCTGGCCGCCGTCCCCCGCCTGGAGACACCGTCCGGAGCCGCCGCCAACAGCGCGCCGGGCACCGAGCCGCTGCTCACCGTCACCGGCCTGCGCAAGACCTACGGCCCCCGCCGGCGCGCCGTCACCGCACTGGACGGCGTCGACCTGGAGCTCCACCCCGGCGAGACGCTCGGCCTGGTCGGCGAGTCCGGCTCCGGCAAGTCCACCCTGGCCCGCGCCCTCGTCCAGGTGCACGCCCCCGGCGGCGGCACGATCCGCTTCCGGGGCCGGGAGTTCGGCCGCGGCGGCGAACGGGCGGCCCGCCGCGAGGTGCAGATGGTCTTCCAGGATCCGTACGCCTCGCTCAACCCCCGGATGACCGCCGGGCAGATCATCGCCGAACCGCTGATCGCGCACGGCCGGGGCGACCGGGCCGCCAGGGCCCGGCGGGTCGCCGAACTGCTGGAGCAGGTCGGACTCGACCCCGCGAGCGCCGGCCGCCACCCCCGCGCCTTCTCCGGCGGCCAGCGCCAGCGCATCGGCATCGCCCGGGCCCTGGCGCCCGGACCGAGCGTGCTGATCTGCGACGAGCCGGTCTCCGCGCTGGACGTCTCGGTCCAGGCCCAGGTGCTCGACCTGCTCGCCCGGCTCCAGCGGGACCTCGGCCTCGCCGTGCTGTTCATCGCCCACGACCTCGCGGTGGTGCGGCAGGTCAGCCACCGGATCGCGGTCATGCACCGCGGCCGGATCGTCGAGACCGGGCCCGCCGACCGGGTCGTCACCGCGCCCGCGCACCCCTACACCGCCGAACTCCTGGCCGCCGTCCCGCGCCTGGACACCCCGGCCACCCCGGCCTCCCCCGTCCTCACCAGCACCCGGAGCACCGCATGAGCGCCGCCCCCGCAGCCGCCGCCGGCGACCCGTCCCGCCGCGACCCCTACGCCGGCTTCCCCGGCACCGTCGGCCGCACCTTCGCCGAGTCCGTCCCCGCCTGGCCCGACCGGGTCCGCCCGCGCGAGGGCGCGCCCAACGTCGTCGTCGTCCTGGTCGACGACCTCGGCTACAGCGACATCGGCCCGTTCGGCTCCGAGATCCCCACCCCCGTCCTGGACGGCCTCGCCGAGCGCGGCGTCAAGCTCGCCAACTACCACACCATGCCGCTCTGCTCCCCCGCCCGCGCCGCCCTGCTCACCGGCCTCAACCCGCACCGGGTCGGCTACTCCTTCGTCGCCAACGCCGACCCCGGCTTCCCCGGCTACGGCATGGAGATCGCCGACGACATCCCCACCCTCGCGGAACTGCTGCACGACGCCGGCTACGCGACCTACGCCGTCGGCAAGTGGCACCTCACCCGCGACTCCGCCTCCAACGCCGCCGACCACCGCGCCAACTGGCCGCTGCAGAAGGGCTTCGACCAGTACTACGGGGTCCTGGAGGGCCTCACCAGCCTCTTCCACCCGCACCAGCTCGTCCGCGACAACAGCCCGCTGGACATCGACGAGTTCCCCGACGGCTACTACTACACCGACGACATCACCGACCGGGCCATCGACATGGTGAAGTCGCTGCGCGCCCACGACGCCGACAAGCCCTTCCTCCTCTACCTCGCCCACAACGCGGTGCACGGCCCGCTCCAGGCCAAACCCGAGGACCTCGCCCGCCACCGGGGCCGCTACGACGGCGGCTGGGACGACCTTCGCGCCGCCCGGTTCGCCCGCCAGCTCGCCGCCGGCCACTTCCCGCCCGGCACCGAACTGCCCCCGCGCAACGCCGAACCCGGCCACGAGGTCGGCCCCTGGAACGACCTCACCGAAACCGAACAGCGGCTCTACGCCCGCTACATGGAGGTCTACGCCGCCATGGTCGACAACGTCGACCAGAACCTGGGCCGGCTCCTCGACACCCTCGCCGGGCTCGGCGAACTCGACAACACCATCGTGGTGTTCACCTCCGACAACGGCGGCACCGGCGAGGGCGGCGCCGAGGGCACCCGCAGCTACTTCAGCCGCTTCGTCCACCACCCGAACCTCCCCGCGGACTGGAACCCCGACGTCGAGCGGGAGGCCGCGCTCATCGGCGGCCCGCGCTCGCTCGTCCACTACCCGCGCGGCTGGGGCATGGCCTCCAACACCCCGTTCCGGCTCTACAAGGGCCAGACCCACGCGGGCGGCGTCCGCGTCCCCTTCGTGCTCTCCTGGCCCGCCGGCCTCCCGCGCGCCGAGGGCGACCCGGGCGTGCGCACCGCGTACCAGTACGTCACCGACCTGCTGCCCACCCTGCTCGACCTCGCCGGCGTCGAACGCCCCGCCCGGCGGGCCGGCCTCCCCGTGCAGTCCCCGGACGGCACCACCTTCGCCTCCGTGCTGCGCGACCCGGCCGCCGCCTCCACCCACCCCGAGCAGTACTGCGAGATGACCGGCAACCGCAGCTACTACCGCGACGGCTGGAAGCTGGTCACCCTGCACCGCCCCGGCAGCCCGTACGACGACGGCGAGTGGGCGCTGTACGACCTGCGCACCGACCCCACCGAGATCCACGACCTGGCCGCCGAACGGCCCGGCCTCGTCAAGGAGCTCTCGCTGGCCTGGGAGGAGGCCGCCCGCCGCAACGGCGTCTTCCCGCTCGCCGACGGCAGCGGCGCCCTCGCCCGGCGCCACCCCGACGACGCCCGGCTGCGCCGCCCGCTGCGCCTGCTCGCCGGCACCCCCGAGCTGGAGCGCTACCGCTCCTCCCGGCTGATCTCCTTCCGCTCCTTCACCATCGAGGCCGAACTCGCCCACCACGGCGCCGGGGACGCGGGCGTGCTCGTCTCGCACGGCGACCAGGGCGGCGGCTACAGCCTCTACGTGGAGGACGGCCGGCTGCGCTTCGCCTACAACCAGTACGGGGAGCTCCTGGAGGCCGACGCCGGCCCGCTCGCCCCCGGCGCCCGCCTGGTCACCGTCGAGGCGACCGCGGTGGCCGGACTGCGGTGGGAGTTCCGGCTGCTGGTCGACGGCGTCGCGACCGGCCGGCTCGGGCCCGTCCACCAGCTGATCGGGATGGCCCCGTTCCAGGGCATCAGCGTCGGTGTCGACCGCAAGTCCCCGGTGTCCTGGCCGCTCTGGGAACGCCACCGCTCGTTCCGGTACACCGGCGGGCTGCGCGCCGTCACCTACCTCCCCGGCGACCCCGCCCCCGACGACCCGGAGACCGTCGCCGGGGCGCTGCGGGAGGCCGCCGCGGCCTTCGAATAACCGATCATCACGCTAACCTCGACAGGCGTGCCGTCCGTCGTACCGCTCGTCGTACCGTCCGTCACATCTGCCCGGGGGAACCGTGATCGCCGAAATCCTGCCCGCCGCCGTCGTCGTCGAGACCGCCTTCTCCGACCCGTCCGAGGCCCGCCTCGAACCCGAGGAGGCGGCGGTCGTCACCCGCGCCGTCGAGTCCCGCCGCCAGGAGTTCACCACCGTCCGCCACTGCGCCCGCCTCGCCCTCGGCCGGCTCGGCGTCCCCTACCGCCCGCTGGTCCCCGGCCTGCGCGGGGCCCCGAGCTGGCCCGACGGCGTCGTCGGCTCGCTCACCCACTGCGCCGGGTTCCGCGCCGCCGCGGTCGCGCACGCCGCCGACGTCCTCTCCGTCGGCATCGACGCCGAACCCGCCCTCCCGCTGCCCGAGGGCGTCCTCGACGCGATCGCCCTCCCCGCTGAACAGCGGCGCGACACCGCCCTCACCGCCGACCACCCCGGCATCCCGTGGGACCGCATCCTCTTCAGCGCCAAGGAGTCCGTCTACAAGACCTGGTTCCCGCTCACCCACACCTTCCTCGACTTCTCCGAGGCCGACCTCACCCTCCGCCCCGACGGCACCTTCACCGCCACCCTCCTCGTCCCCTCCCCCCTCCCCACCCTCGCCGGCCGCTGGCGCGTCCACGACGGCCACCTCGCCACCGCCATCACCGTCCTGCGGTAGGGCCGGGACCGCAACCGCCGACACCTGCTCCGCCGGAACAGCGCCCGACGGGAGCCGTGCGCCATGCCGCCCGGGCCGGGTACGGGCCGCACCTCCGTCCCTCCCGGGTCCCGCTCGCGGATCACCCCGGACGAGCGCGCGCCGCGGCCGCCCACCACCCCGGCCCGCGGCCCGCCCGACCCGGGCCCGGCCGCGCGGACTCCCCCGACGACCGGATCCCCGCGTTCGTCGTCACGGACGCGGCGGTTCACCGGCCCGCGGCACCGCGCCGGCCGGAGCCGGTCACGGAGGGCGTCTGCGGTCCCGGCGGGGGCGGGTCAGATCCAGCCGTGACGGCGGGCCCGGCGGAGGGCGGCGGGCGGGTCGGCGGCGGCGAGTCTGGCGGTGAGGGCCGGGGGGAGGTCGGCGGTGGCCCCGTGGGCGGCGAGGTCGAGGAGGTCGAGTTCGCCGGCCGTCAGCACGGTGGTGTCGGTGCCGAGGGTGTCCGGGTGGACATGCCGTCCGCCGGCGTGGACGGCGCGCAGGACGCGGGCGAGGTCGGCGGCGGAGACGCTGCGGGGCAGGAAGGCCCGGGCCCCGGCCCGCAGCGCGCGGCGGACGTCGGCCGGGCGGTCGTGCCCGGTGACGATCACGGTGCGGCAGTCCGGCAGCAGGGTGCGGAGCCGGACGACGGCGTCGAAGGCCGGGGCGCGCAGGCCGAGGACCACGATGTCGGGCCGCCGGGCCTCGGCCAGCGCCAGGACGGCCGGGACGGAGCCGGCCCGGGCGACGACCCGCAGGCCCTCCTCCAGGGCGAGCAGGCCGGCCAGGACGGCCCGGCGGCCGGGGTCGTGGTCGGCCAGGAGCAGGCGGAGAGCGGGGCGTTCGGTCATGTGCTCCAGCCTTCCGGCGGCTCCGGGGCGGCAGAAGTGCGTGCACTCACCGAGGGTGATGAGAATCATCATGCCCGGCCGGTGACGGATGTCATGACGGAGCACCGCCCGGTGGCACCGAGGGCGCGGATCCGCAGGTCGGGGCCGAGGTGGGGCCGGGGGCTCATGCTCCTGGGACAACGGTGGAGGGAGGGTGGTGGTGCGTCGCCCGTAGAACTGGAGTGCGGGCAGGGATGATCACGAGGTGTCACTATGAGTAGCCATTCTGTGAGCGAGGTTCCCGCCCTGACGGTGACCGTGCACACCCAGGAGGAGGACGGGAGCACCGGCCAGCTGCTCGGCTACGGACTGCTGACCAGCACGAGGACCGTGCTGGTGCCGAATCCGGTCGAACCGCTGGCCGACCCCTGGCGGAGATTCGTCGCCCGGATATCACGCCCCCCGGGAGGTGCCGCCAACACGGTGAGCGTTCCGGTCGGCGGCATCAGCACGGCGGCCCTGGACGGGGACGGGATCGTCGCGGCGGCGGCGGTGCTGACGCTGGTCCGGGAGGAGTCGTACCCGGTGGCGGTCGTGAGCGCCACCAAGGCGCAGCTGGGCGCGGCCCTGCGGCAGTACCACGGGGACCAGTGGGCGACCTACGCCCACCTGGGATTCCAGGTGGTGCCGCCGGCGCAGGTCGGGCCGGCGGACACCTGGTGGCGCGGACAGAGCGCGGCCGGCGCCGGAGTGAGCGCGGACGCCGTCACGTACGCGGCCAAGACCTGCTGCAGCAGCCGGGTCTGCTGCTGACCGGGGCCGTGGCGGCGTGGGAGGCAGCGATGGATCGACGGTGGCGGTGACGTGATGACGGCGGTGGCGCAGGGGCAGGAGCGGACGCGGCGGCGGGGGGCGGGGCGGTGGCTGCAGTCGGTGTGGCTGCAGGACTCCGCGCTGGCCGTGGCGGCGGTCATTCCGGAGCTGTTCTACTTCGGCACGATGATCGCCCCGTGGGCGGACTGGCGGCAGCGGATGTGGATGCTGCTGCTCGCCCTCGCCGAGGCGCTGGCCCTGCTGGTCCGCCGCCGCCGTCCGCTGGCGGTGTTCGCCGCCGTGTGGGCGATCGCCGTCACCGCCGACCTGCTGTCGTTCGCCGACGCGGTCGACTACACCCCGTGCTTCGGTCTGCTGATCGCCCTCTACACCGTCGCCGCGCAGTACCGACTGCGGGTCGCCCTGGCGGTGCTGGTGCTGGGCCTCGTCCCGATGGGGCTGGCGATCGCCGAGACGATCGGCAGCTACCACGGCCCGATGACCGTCCCCGTCCTGGTCGCGAACATCGCCTTCTACGTCCCCGTGACGCTGGTGGTGTGGGGGTTCGCCCGGTGGAGCCTGGCGACCAGGACGGCGGCGGAGCGCCAGCGGGAGGAGGTCGCCGAGGCGCGGCTGCGGGTCACCCGGGAACGGGTGCGGATCGCCCGGGAGCTGCACGACATCGTGGCCAACGCCGTCGCGGTGATCGTCATGCGGGCGGAGACGGCCCGGGCCACGGCCCTGGAGGACCCGGCGCGCGCCGAGGCGTTCGCGCACATCGAGGCCCTCGGCCGGTCGACGATGGCCGAGCTGCGGCACATGCTGCGGCTGCTGCGCAGTTCGGAGGCGGCGACCGAGGGCGGGTACACCCACGGGCTGGGCGATCTGGAGCAGCTGATGGCGAACGTCCGCAAGGCCGGTGTCCGGATCTCGCTGGAGACGAGGGGCACGCCGCTGCGGGTCGACGACAGCGTCGGCCAGACGGCCTACCGGCTGGTCCAGGAGGCCGCCACCAACATCACCAAGCACGCCGGCCCGGGCACCCGGGCGGTCGTGCGGATCACCTGGGACCGGGCGCTGCTCATCGAGGTGGTGGACGACGGCGCAGGCCGGCCGCCGGACGGCGGGCAGGAGCTGTCGACCGGTCACGGTCTGCTGGGGCTGCGCGAGCGGGTCGCCCTGTACGGCGGACTGCTGAGCGCGGAGCCCTACGGTCCCGGGTTCCGGGTGGCGGCGGCGCTCCCGGTCTCCACGGCGGTCCCCGCGGCGGGCGGCGCGGCGGGCAGCACGGCGACGCGGACGGCACGGTAGGGCCGCCGGGGGGCGCGCGGCGGCACGGGGCCGGAGCCGGGAACGGCGGGCCGGTCAGCGGACGGCGTCGGAGAGGCGGGTGAAGGTGCGGCCCGCCGCCAGCATGCCCGGGAGGGCGGCGGCGACGCCGCGGGCGGTGCCGGAGCCGGGGTGGTTCAGGTGGCCGATCACGATCCCGCCCGGTGCGGCGGCGGTGAGCTCGCGCTGGACCTGGGCGGCGGGGAGGGTGGCGCCGCCGTCGGCGTTGGTGCTGAAGCCGGCGATCCGCTGGCCGAGGTCGGCGGCGACGCGGGTGGCGACGTCGTCGTAGTGGGCGGTGCCCGAGCGGAAGAAGCGGGGCGGGCGGCCGAGGAGGGCGGTGAGCTTGGCCAGGTTGCCCGCGATCTCGTCGTAGACCTCGCCCGCGTCCCGGGTGCCGGCGATGCCGTAGGCGGAGCGGCCGGTCACGGAGAGGGGGCGGTGGGCGGTGCCGTGGTTGGCGATCTCGAACAGGGGGTCGGCGGCGAGGGCCTCGAAGAGGGCGGGGTTGGCGTCGATCCAGCGGGCGTTGAGGAAGAGGGTCGCGGGGACGCCGTGGCGGCGGAGGGTGTCGACGAGGGCGGCGTCGTAGCCGGAGCCGCCGGGACCGCCGCAGGCGTCGAAGGTGAGTGCGACGGCCGGACCGGCGGCCCTGGGGAGGGTGGTGAGCACACCGGGGACGTCCGGGCCCCAGATCGTCGGGGCGGCCCCGGCGTAACGGGCGGTGACGGCCGCGCGGGTGGGGACGGCGGTGGCGGGCGCGGGTGCCGCCGCGGGGGCGGAGGTGGCGGCGGTGGGCGCCGGGGTCTCCGTGGGCGTGGGTGTCGGGGACGGGTCCGGGGTCCGCGTGGCCGTCGGCACCGGTGTCGGGTCCGGGCTCCGCACGGGTGGGGGCGTCGGTGCGGCCGGGGCCGCGGGCGCCGGCGGGGCGGGGGTCGGCTGCCCGGGCGAGCCCGTCGGCCGGGGGGAGGCCGTCGGCGCGCAGGCGGCCAGGGCGGTGCCGGCCGCGGCTGCCAGGAGGGTCCGCCGACTGAGTGACATGAGGGCTCCGGAGCTGTCCGACTGTCAGATGATCTACCCCTATCAGAGGGTCCCGACGGCGGACGGCGCAACCCGGGCGGCCTTCACAGGCTCGCCGCACCCAGGTGGGGCCCGGCTCACCGGGGGTTCACCGGCGGGGGTATGAGGCGGACCGCAGGCAGACCCGAGGATCGCGGAGGTTTCCGGATGACCGAGGACATGCACGGCGAGCGGGCGCCGCTGGGGCGGCGCGGGCTACTGGCGGCGGGCGCCCTCGGGGCGGCGGTCGCCGCGACCACGGCGGCGACGGGCACCGCGCGGGCCGCCGACGGCCCCGCCACCGGAGCCGGGAGCGGAACCGCCGCCGAACGGACCATCACCCTGACCGGCACCCTCCCCACCGGCGCCCCCGACTTCGTCCACCTCCCGTTCGACGTCCCGTCCGGGGTCCGCGAGATCGCCGTCTCCTACCAGTACGACAAGCCGGCCGTGCCGCCCGGCACCCCCGGCAACTCCTGCGACATCGGGCTCTTCGACGAACGCGGCACCGAACTCGGCGGACGCGGCTTCCGCGGCTGGTCGGGCGGCTTCCGGACGGAGTTCGCGGTGAGCCGGGAGCAGGCCACCCCCGGCTACCTCCCGGGCCCGATCCGCCCGGGCCGCTGGCACGTCGTGCTCGGGCCCTACCAGGTGGCGCCGCAGGGGCTGGCGTACCGGGTCGACGTGACGCTGCGCTCCGGCGCACCGGGCGGCGAGTTCACCCCCGCCTACCCGCCCGAGCGCGCCCGGGGGCGCGGCCGGGCCTGGTACCGGGGCGACTGCCACCTGCACACCGTGCACTCCGACGGGCGGCGCCTGCCGGCCGAGGTCGCCGCCGGCGCACGCGCGGCCGGGCTGGACTTCATCGTGTCGACGGACCACAACACCAGCTCCGCGCACGGGGTCTGGGGCCCGCTGGCCGGCCCGGACCTGCTGATCCTGCTCGGCGAGGAGGTCACCACCCGCAACGGGCACTGGCTGGCGCTGGGCCTGCGGCCGGGCCAGTTCGTCGACTGGCGCTACCGCTCCCGCGACGAGGCCTTCCCGAGCCTCGCCCGCCAGGTGCGCCGACAGGGCGGCCTGGTGGTGCCGGCCCACCCGTACTGCCCGTACGTCGGCTGCCTGTGGAAGTTCGGCTACGAGGACACGGACGCCGTCGAGGTGTGGAACGGCCCCTGGACGTACGACGACGAGTCGGCGGTGGACAGCTGGGACGCCCAGCTGGCGGTGGCGCTGCGCGACGGCCGCTCCTGGCTGCCCGCGATCGGCAACAGCGACGCGCACAGCACCCCGCAGGTGATCGGCTCGCCGCACACCGTCGTGTTCGCCGAGGACCTCAACCGCGACGACGTCCTCGACGGCCTGCGCGCCGGCCGCAGCTGGCTGGCGGAGTCGGCGGCCGTCCGGCTGGAGTTCACCGCGACCGGTGCCGGTCGGCAGGCCGGGATCGGCGGGGAGCTGGAGGTCCCGGCCGACGCGCCGGTGGACGTCCGGCTCACCGTCGCCGGGGTGCCGGGCGGCACGGTGCGGTTCGTCACCGACGAGGGCCAGCTGCACCAGGAGTCGCTGCCCGCCGACGGCGCGGGCACGGTGGTCTGGCGGACCACGGCCTCGCTCGCCGCGTACGTGCGGGCCGAGGTGCGGCACCCGAAGGCGGACGGGACGCCGGGCCGGGGCAACTCGATGGGCCCCGACCTGCCGTGGGGGCCCATGGCGGCGCTCACCAACCCGATCGTGCTGCGCGTCCGGGGGTGACCCGACCGGGGCCGGCGGCGGGGCCGGGGCCGGGGCCGGGAGCGCTTCCCCGGCCGGGGAACGGCCCGAGGTGACCGGGGGGCGACGGGAAGGCGGGGGGACGGCGAGGGGAGGGCGGGAGCTCCGGGGAGGAGAGGACTCCGGGGTCTGCGGTGGACTAGGTTGATCTCCGACAGCAGTCACTCGAATGGACGAGTCCGGTCGGCTGTCCGCACGGCCGGGCCGGCCCCCTCGCGCTCCGGCCGTCCCGCCCCGGCTCCCCGTCCGTCCCGGCCCGCGAAGGGATCACCAGCTGTGAACCGTACGACCGTAGGTGGGCCGGAGCTCGGAGGCGGACGGGGGGCGGGCAGCGTGGTCGTCCTCTCCGACCCGGCCGCCGGTGCCGGGAGCGGCGCGGTCGCCCCGCTGGTCGCGGACGCGCTCTTCCCGAGCGTCCACCTGCGCGCGGAGGACTTCCGGCGGGCGGTCCGGCAGGGGTACGTCGAGGCGGACCGGCCGGAGGCCCGGCGGCAGAACGTGACCGCGCTGGCGGCCACCGCCCAGGCGGCCTTCGCCTTCGCCTCGGGCGGCTACCAGGTGGTGGTGGAGGGTTCGGTCGCGCCGACGGCGCTGGACGCCTTCCGCCGGGAGAGCCGGGCGACGGGGGCGGCGCTGCACTACGTGGTGCTGCACGGCGGCACGGTGGCGGAGGCGGACGGCTCGGCGACCAACGACGCCGAGGTCACGGCCGACACGGTGCTGGCGGGGCTGCGGCGGGGGGCGTACCTGCTGGGGTGGTGAGCCCCGGCGCGCGGCCCGCCCGGGAGCCCGGTGCACGGGCCCGGCGCCCCGGACTCCCGGGCGGACCGCCCGGAAACGGCAACGGGGCGGTCCACCGGTCCGGGGGAGAGCCGGTGGACCGCCCCTGCGGCGCGGCGCCTCGGCGTCCGCCCTCCCACAAAGGCGGACACCGGGCGGCCGATGGCCCGGCGCCCGCACGGGGGTGACGTGCGCCGGTGGCGGTGCCGCCACCCTGGACTACGGGTGACGGCCCCTGAACGGTTCATGCCCTGCCGGTTGTGGGCGCATGCTTCCCGAAAGGGCACGAAAGGGGACGGAGGGACCCGGTCCCTCCGTCCCCTCCCGCCCCCTCCCGGACCGGCGCCGACCGGCACGGCACGGCCGGAACGGTCAGCCCGCCCAGGCCGCGCGGTGCGTCTCCAGGATCGGCCGCAGCGCGCGAACGGCGTAGAAGTTGCGGGACTTCACCGTGCCGACCGGCACGCCCAGCAGCCGCGCCACCTCCGCCATCGACCGGCCCCGCATGTGCAACTCCACCAGCACGTCCCGGTGGTGGGGCTGGAGCTCGGCCATCGCCACCGCGACGTCCCGGGCGACCAGCACCTCGTCGTACGGGTCGTGGGAGCCGGCGTGGTCCTCCGGGGTCTCGTCCGCGACCTCCTGGGCACGGGCGGCCTGCATCCGGTAGTGGTCGATGGCGATCCGGCGCGCCACCGTGAACAGCCAGGGGCGGCTGTGCTCGGGACCGCGGTGCATGGCCGCCGGGTTCTGCCAGGCCCTCAGCAGGGTCTCCTGGACGATGTCCTCCGCCTTGCCGCGGTCACCGCTGGTCACCCGGAGCATCGCCCGCAGCAGGTAGCCGCCGTGCAGGCGGTAGAGCTCGGCGAGGGTGTCCTGGTCCAGGGTGGGCCGGGCGGCCGCCGGGGCGGGTACCGGAGCGGGTACCCGGGACTCCTCGGTGGTCGTCCCGGCGTTGGCGGTAGCGTCGATGGCCACGGCTGTTGAGCCCCTTACGACATTCGTCATTCGTCGGTACCGCGGTCGGGCGGCACCTGGGTCGATCGCTGTCTCGGTGCACCGGGGCATGCCACCGCGATCGGGCCGCTCCCCCCGGACGGTGTCACGCTGGCAGCCCGCGCCAACGGCGGGCCAACGCGGGCGCGGCGGGCGGCGTTGGCGCGGCGTTGGACCCGCGTTGGCGGGCCCGGAGGCTCGTACGTCCGGGGGCTCCGGCCGCCCGCCTCCCCCGGCCCCCGGAACCGCGGCGCGCCGGTCAGACCGGTGCGCCGCCGCCGTCCCGCCGGCGCCGGATCCGCACCGCGGCGGCCGCCAGGCCGATCAGCGCGACGCCGCCCAGGCTCGCCCCGGTGATCGCCGACGCCAGGTGCACCGCCGAGCGGTCCGGCGGCGGCGGGACGACGACCGGATCGGCCGCCGCCGGCGCCGCGACCGCGGACGGCGTCCCGGCCACGACGGCCGTCACCGTGTCCACCGCCCCCCAGCCGACCGCCGGATCGGGCAGCGCGGTGCCGGGCCGGTAGGCGGTCGCCCGCAGCCGGTCGGCGAGCTGCTCGACGCTCAGCGACGGCGACCGGCCGAGCACCAGGGCCGCCGTCCCGGCCACCAGGGCGGCGGCGTAGCTCGGGCCGGAGGCGGTGAAGGTGCCGCCGCCCGGGCCGGCGGCCAGCAGGGCCTCCCCCGGCGCGGCCACGTCCACCCGGGAGACCCGCCCGGGGGCGACGACGGCCTCCGGGGCCGCGGCGCTCCCGGACGACGAGCCCTGCGCCGACGCGCCGGCCGGGGCGCCGTCGGCGCCGATCGCGGCCACCGCGAACACTCCGGGGAAACCGGCCGGGTAGACCGGTCCGGCCACCGACTGGCCGTCCGGCCCGGCCGGGGCGACCAGCAGCGTCCCCTTCGCCGTCGCGTAGGCGACCGCCTCGGCCAGTGCCGGCGCGGCCTCGGCGATCGGCGCCGCCACCACGGCGACCCGGGCGCCGCCGTCGGCCGCCGCCCGGATGCCCCGGGAGAGCAGGTCGGCGTTGGTGCTCCCGGCGTCGTCGGTGGCGGCGACGGCCAGCACCTTCGCCGCGGGGGCGACGCCGGACGGCCCGCCGTCGGCGGGCCGGCGGCCGGCCACCAGGGTGGCCAGGACGGTGCCGTGGCCGACGCAGTCCCGGCCGGCGTCGCCCTCGCCGTGCAGCCGGGGGCCGAGCACGAGCCGGCCGGCCAGCGGGCCGGAGCCCGCCCCGGCCGCGGCCTCCACGCCGGAGCCGATCACGGCAACCGTCACCCCGGAGCCCCGGCCCAGCGGCCAGACGGCCTCCGGCCGCAGGAAGGCCTGCGACCAGGAGGGGCGGTCGACGGCCCGGGCGGCCGGCTTGCGGCAGCCGTTCTGGCGGACGTCCGGGAGCGTCTGCGCCATGGCGGGAACGTCGCCACCGCCCGCCGCCGCACCGGCTGACGCACCGGCGCCCGTACCCGCGGCCGGGGCGGCGGTCTTCCCCTCGGTGGCCGCCGGAAGGGTCGGCCCTCCCGGCACGGTGACGGAGGACGGGTCGCTCGCCGGTGCGACGGCCGCCGCACCGAGCGCAGCCGCCGGGGCCGCCGCCGGGCCGAGGACGGCGAGGCCGCAGGCGGCCGCGACGGCCGTCCGGCGGGCGGCCGGGCGGCGCGGGGCCCCGGCGACGGCTCCGCCGCTCACACCGTGCTGCCCGAGCGGTCCACCGCGATGTCCTCCGGCAGCAGCAGGCTCAGCTCCGACAGGTCCGCGACGTCCAGCCGGCTGAGCCGGCCCGCCTGCCGGGTGATCATGCCCTCCAGGGTCTGCCGCGCGTAGCGGCCGTTGCCGAAGGTGCGGTCGCGCGGCACCGTGGAGAACAGGTACTCCAGCGCGACCAGGGTCTTCGGCGCGACCTCGTACCCGGCGGACACCGCGTGGTTGCGCACGATGGTGACCAGCTCGGAGTCGCTGTAGTGGCCGAAGTCGATCTGCCGGGAGAAGCGGGAGGCGAGACCGGGGTTGGAGGAGAGGAAGTGGCGCATCTCGTCCTCGTAGCCGGCCACGATCACCACCACCTCGTCGCGGTGGTCCTCCATCAGCTTCATCAGCGTGTCCACGGCCTCCTGGCCGAAGTCGTTGCCGCCGCCGTTGCGGGGCGTCAGGGTGTACGCCTCGTCGACGAACAGCACGCCGCCGCGCGCCCGGTCGAACGCCTCCTTGGTGAGCTGGGCGGTGTGGCCGACGTAGCGGCCGACCAGGTCGGCGCGGGCGGTCTCGACGAGCTGGCCGCCGGGCAGCACCTCCAGCTCGGCGAGCAGCCGCCCGTAGAGCCGGGCGACGGTGGTCTTGCCGGTGCCGGGCGGGCCCGCGAAGACCAGGTGGTGGCTGATGGTGGCGGTCGGCAGCCCGGCCTCCTCGCGGCGGCGGACCTGACGGATCAGGTTCACCAGGTCCTCGACCTGCTCCTTCGCCGCGGGCAGGCCGACCAGCGCCTGCAGCTCGGCGAGCGGCTCGGTGCCGTCGGCCTCCTTCGCGGGCGGTTCGAGCTCGACGCCGACGTCCGTGGGGACGAGCAGCGCGAGGTCCTCGTCGCTGATCTCGCCCTGCTCGGCGAGCCGGGTCGCCTGCCGGTCCACCATCTCCTCGAACACCTTGCGGGCCGACCGGCCGTTGCCGAAGTCCGCGCCGCGCGGCATCTGCTCGAACAGCAGGGCGAGCGCCTCGCCGGTGCCCTCGGCCAGCTCGTAGCCGTGGGTGGCGGCGGCCCGCTCGACGATGGTGACCAGCTCGTCGACCTCGTAGTTGGCGAACTCGACGGTGCGGCTGAACCGGGAGGCCAGACCGGGGTTGGAGGCCAGGAACTCGGTGATCTCGGCGGAGTAGCCGGCCACGATCACCACGATGTCGTCGCGGTGGTCCTCCATCAGCTTGACCAGGGTGTCGATCGCCTCCCGCCCGAAGTCCGGGCCCGATCCGCCGGCACCGGCCGAGAGGGTGTAGGCCTCGTCGACGAAGAGCACGCCGCCGAGCGCCTCCTGGAACACCTCGGTGGTCTTGATCGCGGTGCCGCCGATGATCGAGGCCACCAGGTCGGCCCGGGCCACCTCGGTCAGGTGCCCGCTGCGCAGCACGCCCAGCTCGGCGAGGATCGCGCCGTAGAGGCGGGCGACGGTGGTCTTGCCGGTACCGGGCGGGCCCGCGAAGACCAGGTGGCGGCCCATCGGCAGGGCGGGCATACCGGCCAGTTCACGGCGGCGGGCCAGCTTGTTGAGGTTGACCAGGGTGGCCACCTGCTCCTTGACGCCGGCCAGGCCGACCAGCGACTCCAGCACCTCCAGCGGGCCGGGCGGCGCGGCCGGGGCCGCCCGGCCGGGATCGGTGCCCGGCTCGGCGGCGGCGCCACCGGGCGAGGCCGGGCCTCCGGCGGTTCCGGTGCCCTCGGCGCGCGGGCCCCCGGAGGCGGAGCTCGCGGTGCCGTGCGCGTCGGGCAGGCCGTTCTCCTCGCTGGTGAGCTGCTCGACCGCGAGGCGTTCGTTCGGTGTGGTCTGGCGCAGGCCCGAGCCCCGGTTGCGGGAGAGCGTGCAGCCGGTCAGCCGGACCGCCTCGGTGGAGTCCATCCGGACGCCGTCGCCGATGTTCTCGACCGCTTCGACCTGGGCCAGCACGGCCCGGCCGCCGGCGCCGACCCGCACGCCGTGGCGGCGGTTGCCGTGGCTGCGCACCCGGGTGCAGGTCAGCTCGCCGCCGTCCTCGACGGCGAGGCCGTCCTCGCCCGAGCCGCTCACCTCGCAGTCGCGCAGCGCGGCCCGGCCGACCTTGCCGACCACCACGCCGCAGCCCTTGGAGCCGCGGACGAAGCCGGCGCCGACGAAGGTGTCCGCGCCGTCGGTGATCCGCAGGCCGGCCCGGCCGGCGTCGGTCACCTCGACGCCCTCGATCCGGCCCCGGCCGTCCCGCAGCACCTCGACGCCGTCGGCGCCCGCGCCGGTGACGGTCAGGTGGCGCACCCGGGGGTTGGCGCCGCCGCCGATCGACAGCCCGGCCCCGCCGGCGTCGCGGACCTCCAGGCGGTCGATGTCGGCCGCGCTCTCCTCCGCCAGCTCGACGCCGGTGCCGCCGCTGTTGCGCACGACGGTGTTCTTCAGCACCGGCCCGGCGTGCTCGCCGACCCAGATGCCGGTGCCCTCGGCGTCGGACACCTCGCAGTGCTCGAACTGCCCGCGGGCGCGGCCGGTGATGTGGATGCCGTGCCCGGCGGTGCGGGTGGTGGTGCAGCGGCGCAGCTCGGGATCGGTCCCGGCGGCCAGCGCGATGCCGTGGCCGGTGGTGGCGCTGACCGTGCAGTCCTCCAGCAGCACCCGGGCCTCGGAGCTGATGTAGACGCCGATGGCGGTGTCGCGGACGGCCGTGCGCAGCAACCGGGTGGTGGAGCGCTCCTCCAGGGCGACGGCGGGCTTGTCGGTGACCGAGATCTCGCAGTCCTCGAAGGTGCCGCGGGCCTCGCCGTTGGCGCAGACGCCGTTGCCGCGGGCGTCCCGCAGCACGCAGTTGCGCAGCAGCGGGTTGGCCCGCTCGCCCACCACCACGGCCGAGGTGCCGAGGTGCTCGATGACGCAGTCCTCGATGACGCTGGTGCCGGTGGAGGTCTCCACGATGCCGGCGCCGGCCGGGTTGGTGACCCGGCAGTCGCGCATCGCGAGGGAGCCCTGCTGACGGGTGAGGACGGCCGTCCAGGAGCTGCCGACCACCTCGCAGTCCGACATCGCGGCCTGCCCGCGCGGGACGTCGACGGCCGGCATCTCCTCGTCCTGTCCCTGGACGACCAGGCCGGTGAGCTGGACGGCCTCGGCCACCACCTGGACCACGCAGCCCCGCCGGGCGGTGACCCGCACGGTGCCGCGCGGCTCCGCGGCGGCGATGGTGACCATCTTGGTGATGACCAGGTTCTCCTCGTAGCGGCCCGGCCGGACGGAGATGACCGCCCCGCTGCGGGCCGCCGCGAGCGCCTCGCCGATCGTGCGGTACGGGCCGCCCCGCTGTTCCGGGCACACCGTCAGCACATGGCGCGACATGGCCGTCCTCTCCTGGGGGTCTTCGTCGTTCGTCGTTCGTCGGGATCGCGCGGGGTCACGCGGGTCGGGCGGTGGCCGCGGGCGTCAGGACGCCGTGCAGTTGGCCTGGACGGCGGAGGCCACGATGTGCGCCTTGTCGGTGGCGCTGCCGCCCCAGTCGACGCCGCGCGAGTGCAGCATCAGGGAGATCTTGCCGCCGCTCACCGGGAAGGTCGCGCCGCTGCTCACCCACTTGCCCCGGTTGGCGACCTGGTTGACGGTGAACTCGCCGATCTTGCCGCTGTTGGGCGTGGAGGAGGTCTGGACGGTGTAGTAGGCGGCGGAGGCACCGACCACCTTGGTGTCGGAGTTGTTCGGGACGTGGACGAGGATCTCGCACTTGCCGGTCGTGACCGACCCGGTGGAGAACGTCCAGACCACCGCGTTGTCCTTGTCGTCCGAACTCGCCGAACCGGACATCGGCATCGACGTGTACTTGCCGTTGCAGCCCGAGCCGGTGTAGCCGCCGGTCGAGCTGTTGATCCAGCCGGTGGTTCCCTGCTCCCAGTAGCCGTGCTGGGCGTAGGAGACGGAGGAGGTTCCGCAGCCGTTGCCGCCGGAGGCGCTGAACGTCGCCTTGGCGGCGGCCGGCGGCGGGGCGGGCTGCTGGGTCGCGGGCGGCGGGGCGGGCTGCTGGGTGGCGGGCGGCGCCGGCTGGTTCGCCGCGGGCGGCGGAGCGGGCTGGTTCGCCGCCGGGGGCTGGGCGGCCGCGGGCGGCTGGGCCGGCTGGTTGGCGGCCGGGGGCTGGCCGGCGGCGGGCGGCTGGGTCGTGGTGCGGCCGCCGTTCTGCGTCGTGCCGCCGACCGGGGCCTTGGCCACCACGCCGGAGCCGTTCCCCGGCTGGGTGCCCGCGTTCACCGTGGTGCCGCCCGGCGGCACCACGGGGACGGCCGGAACGGCCGCCGAGCCCTCGGGCCCCGGCGTGAGCGCGACACCCGGCACCGGCTCACCGGTGACCGGGTCGGTGGGCACCGGGCTCGGCACGCCGGTCACCGGCGGGTCGGTGGGCGCGGGCGCCGGGATGTCGTCGATCTCCGGACCGTCGACGAGCCCGTGATCCGCCTTGCTCACCCCGCGGCCGTCGCCCCGCTTGTCCTTGGAGCCGTCGGCGCCGTCGGTGATCAGGAACGGCAGGCCCATCAGCACCACGCCGGCGGTGGCCGCGGCGACCAGCGCGGGCCGCCTGAACCTGCGGCGGCCGTGCTGCTCCTCGGGGTCCGCACCGTCCGGGTACTCCCCGAGCGGGACGGGCTCCAGCGCACCCGGCTCCTCCACCGGACCGTGGTCCGGACCGGCGGCCGGCTCCTCCGGGGTGACCGGCCCGTACTGCGGCACGGCGACCACCTCGGTCGGCGCCTCCGCCGTCGCGGGCGTGCCGGAGGGGGAGACGGCCGCCGGCGCCCCGGCGGGTGCGGCCTCCTCCATCTCCCACTCCATGGAGGGCAGCTGGATGCCCGCCGCCCCGCCTTGAGTCCCGTTCCCGCCCGTACTCGTGCTCACCGCAGTTCCTCCGGCCTCGGATGCAGTCCCTGTCGACGGGACCACCCGGCCGACAGGTCTTCGGGTGCTCCCACTCCGTCACTACGGGCGGGCGCGGCCGTAGGGTTCACGCGCCCTCCCCGCCGTCGCCGTGCAGCAGCGTCAGGGTGGCGAAAACGCTCTCCTCCAGGGACGGCAGCGGCTCCGGCACCTCGATCCGGGGCGGCCCACCGGCCTCCTGCGGGGGCAGCGGCGGCAGCGGCCGCGACGTGTTCGGCGGGGTCGCCGTGCTTCCCACCGGGGAGTTCCCGTTCGGAACGCTTCCGGAGGGGGCGTTCCCGACGGGGGCGTTCCCGGCCGGCGCGGTCACGACCGGGGGCTGGACCGGCGGCGGGGGCGGCTGGACCTCCACCCAGGAACTGTCCGAGAACTCGCTCGCGGAGTCCAGGAAGTCGGAGTCGACCGACACGTTGTCCGAATCGTCACCCAGCCGCCGGCCCGGGTGCTGGTAGAGATCCTCCTCACCCTCGTACAACCGGGCCGTCCGCCACGTCGCCCCCGTCCCGTCACGCTCGTGCGCCACCGGCAGATCCAACAGGTCGGAGTCGACCGACACGTTGTCCGAACCGTCGCCCAGCCGCCGGCCGTCGTGCTGGTAGAACGTCGTGGTGTCGACCTGCCAGGGCGTGGCCGTCACCATCGAGTCGTCCGAGGAGTCGCTGCGCAACGAGGAGCGCGAGGACAGCGAAGCGTCCGACACGTGGTCCGTCAGCCGACCCGCCGGCACCGGCGGGAGCTGCTCCAGGTCCACGACCTGCTCGGACTCGTCCAGGTGCTCGACAAGCTCCGGCGTCTCCGGGCGCATCGGAGTCTCGGGGCGCTCCGGGTTCAACATCTGCGCCGGCGGCTCCGGGTTCAGCGGCCCGCCGCCCTCCTCCACCGGCAGGACCGGCTGCTCCTCCACCGACGACTCGCGACGGGACGAGGAACTCGAAGCCGAGGCCTCGTCCCAGGTGGGACGCCGCGAAGTCCCGGCCGGGCCCGGCTGAAAACGGCGCGAGAAGTCCGACATGGAAGGCAGCGGCCCGGCCGTGAACACGTCGGCGTTCGGGTTCGGGTTCAGGTTCGGGTTCAGGTTCGGATCCGGTGTCGCGCTCCGCGAGGACGACGTCTCGGACGCCAGGTCCTCCGACCCGTCGTTCCGCAGCTGAAGCGGCGGGAACTCCGGCACCTGGCGACGGGAGCGCGGCCCGTACAGCCACGTGTGGTTCGCCTGCGCCTCCGGCACGTCGTTGAACGTTTCGACGGGCTCCGAGAACGAGGACTCGAACGGCAGGGCCTGCGACATGTGGTTCGCCGTCTCCCTCGTGTCCGTGTCCCCCGTGGTGTCCCTTGCCGTGTCGTTGGTCAGGTCCTCCGAGGAGGCGCGGCGCCGCAGCGGCGGCACGTCCAGCACCGGACCGCCCGCGACGGCGCCCGGCAGCAGGCCCGGCTCCGTACTCACGTTCTGGTTGTCCCGGGTCGGGTTCACCTCCTGGCTCAGGTCCTGCGTCAGGTTCACCTCCTGATTCAGGTCCCGGGTCGGGTTCACCTCCTGGCTCAGGTCCTGCGTCAGGTTCACCTCCTGGCTCAGGTCCCGGGTCGGGTTCACCTCCTGATTCAGGTCCTGCGTCAGGTTCACCTCCTGGCTCAGGTCCCGGGTCGGGTTCACCTCCTGATTCAGGTCCTGCGTCAGGTTCACCTCCTGGCTCAGGTCCCGGGTCGGGTTCACCTCCTGATTCAGGTCCTGCGTCAGGTTCACCTCCTGATTCAGGTCCTGTGCCAAGTTCCGACCCGGCTCCTGCGGCAGCACCGTCTCTTCGACGCCGCCGTCGTTCACCGGATCGCGCCGTACCGTCGTGTTCGCCTCCGTGCCCGGCGGCCTGGTGCCGATCCGGAAGGAGCTGACGGCGCCCGCCGCGTCGCCGACCTGGACCCGGTCCGCCCGGGGCACGGCGGTGGTGGTGGCCACGATGACCACGTCCACCTCGTGCTCCAGCCCCGGGGCCAGCTCTCGAAGGCGCTGTTCCAGCGCGCGGGCCTCGTGCAGGGCCCGGGCCGCCGGCACGTCCAGGGTGATCTCGACCACCGGCGGCCGGGTGTCCCCGTCCTCCCTGGGGGCCCTCGTCCGGATCACCTCCTCCTGGAGGACGGTCGTCAGGAACTGCTGGACGAGGTCGTTCATCGACCTCGCGTTGCCGGCGGCCACGTTCAGCCTGAGGTCCGGCACGGTCCGCTGGTGCAGGCTCAGGTCCGGCCGGCGCTCGGAGGGCGGCAGCAGCGGGTGCCCGCCTTCCGGCTGCGGCCCGCCCTGCTCCAGCTGCGCCCGCATCCGCTGCTGCCGCTCCTGCTCCGCCTGCCGCTGGGTCAGGTTCTCCCAGTGGGTGTTCAGGTCCGCGCCCGACAGGGCGGGGTCCGCACCGGCCAGCTCGACGAGGTCCTGGAGCCGGCGCCGCTCCACGAGCGGCACCGACTGGCGGCCCGCCGCGTCGCGGAGGCGGTCGAAGGGCGCGCCGGCCTCGCCGTTCCCGGCGAGGGCGATCAGCCGGTCCAGGCCCTGCAGCCAGCGTTCGGCCCGGGGGCCCGAGGCGCTGAGCGACTCGGGGAGCAGCTTCCGGGCGACGTGGCCGATGCCCAGGAGCTGCGCGTGGTGCTCCGGCTCGCCGACGTTCAGCCCCAGGGCGCGGGCCACCGACGGCAGCGCCTCCTTCGGCGCGCCGTGGAGGCGGAGTTCGCCGTTCTGCGCCGCCTCGTTGAAGCGCAGGAAGGCGTTGTGCGGCACGTCCGCCTTGCCGGTGTCGGCGACCGGGATGTCGATCTCGACGGCCATGAGCTCCCGGCGAGGCAGGGTCTTGCCGTCCTTGTGGTAGACCACCTCGACCTCGACGAAGCCCCGGTAGCGCGCGGTGGTGGTGGCGATCTTGGCGTTGTTGACCAGTTGGCCGCCCGCGACGGTCTCGATGTCGGTGCGGTGCTCCAGGGCGGTGTCGACGTAGATGCCGCCGCGGAGGGTCGCTGCGCCGAACCCGAACGTGTCGGGGCTGACGGCGCCGCCGGTGACGCGGTTGGCCACGCGGACCGCGCGCTGGGCGCGGACGCCGTCGGTGACCGAGGTCGTGTTGGTCGGGTTGGACTCGGTCCTGGTGTCGGTCTTGATGAACTCCAGTTCCTTGACCTTCATCCGGACCTCCACCCGGACGTCGCCCGCCAGGTCGGTCCGCCCCACCAGCAGGGTGGAGTTTCCGGGGCCGTCCTTGATGACCGGCTCGCCGGGGCGCGGGGGCACCGCGCCGCCGTCCGGCGCCGGGTTCGCGGTGCCGTCCGGGGTGTGATCGGTGTGGGGGGTCTGCGGGGTGACGAGCCGGGCGGCGAGCGCCACCGGGTCGATCATCCCCTCCACCATGCCCCGGATCCGGTCCCAGTTCCCCGAGCCGAGGAAGGCCTCGGCGCCCGCCGTCAGCTGCTGCCGCGCGTGCGGGGACATCCCGGCCGCGCGCACCACGTCGGTGTCGACCAGCCCGTGGGTCCACACCCGCGCGGGCGGGACCTGGGCGGCCGGGGCCGGGGTCTCCTCGACGACCGGCAGCTCGTCGGTCAGCGCCCGGCGCAGGTCCGCCCCGCGGGGCGCGGTGGCGGCGTTGAACTCCTTGTCCGGGGCGTCGGCCGGGTGGCCGGGCACGTTCTCGCGGGTCTCCGCGACGTCGATGACGACGTCCATGCCCAGGTCGCGCCGGAAGTAGGCGCGCTTGGTGACCAGGACCATCCGGCCCTCACTGCTGACCAGGTCCCGCCACTCCACCGAGAAGTGCAGGTTCGCCTCACCGGTGAAGACGTTGCCCTCGGGCTTGACCTTGGTGGTGTTGCCGGAGCCGCCGCGGTTGGACCACGTCTCGCGGGTGCTGTTGCTGGAGGACACCGCCAGCGTGTCGCCCGCGTAGAACATCCCGGTCGAGACCGCGACGCCGCCGCGGATCTGGTGGCTGGAGCCGGTGCCGCCGCCGGTCGCCCCGTCGGCCGCCGAGTGGCCGTGCTCGACCTGGGTGCCGGTGTTGAACTCGGTGGTCGTGGTGTTCCCGGTGTGGGCCAGCCGCTTGACGGAGGCGCCGATCCTGATGGTCGCCCCGCCGTCCGACACCACCAGCTCGCGCCCGGACATCATGGCCTTGAGCTGGTCGTGCAGGTTGTCCGGGCCGAGCGCGTCGTACAGCTTGTGGCGCAGGCCGGACCTGCCCAGCCCGTGCAGCCACTTGTCGACGTTGCGCCCGCCGAACTCCCCCGGATCGCCGCTGCCGCGCAGCACCGCCTTGCCGAAGTCCGTCGCCGCCGTGCCGGTGTCCCGGCCGCTGGGCATGAAGACGTTGGTGACCACGTCGGAGGAGCCGAGCACGTGGTCCTGCCAGATCCGGTCCGGGACGGCGCGGACGGCGGCCCCGGCCGGCACCGCGAGCTTCGGGGTGATGACCTCCGCCTCCATGGTGATCGGGCCGAGCCTGGTCGTGCTGGGGATCAGCCCGCCCGTCCAGCCGTGGATCTCCACCCGGTAGTCGACCACGGCGTCGGAGACCACGGCCGTGGAGACGTTCTTCGCCCGGTTGACGGTGGTGCCGGAGCTCTGCAGGTTGCCGCCGGTGGACGTCTCGTGGCGGTAGGAGTAGTCGCCCGTCAGCGTCACGCCGGGGCTGCCGCCCTGTTCCTTCTGCACCCTGCCGGTCAGACCGAGCATGCCGGTGACCCGGTCGCGGATGTCCCGCATGACGCCGTGGCCGGTCCGGTTCTGGGTGCCGACCTCGAACTCGCCGTTGTTGATCTCGTACTTGACGACGGGCGCGGACCTGAGCGCGGCCCGGACGACCACCTCGGCCGACCAGCCCGGACCGGCGACCGGCACCTTGAGCACCCCGCCGCGGGTGAGCTGGGACAGCTTGGCCTGCATCGCGGCCGTCCCCAGTTCCGCGCGGAGGGTGGTCTCCAGCGTGTCGGAGATGCCGCCGCGCCACTGGAAGCGGTCCTCCAGCGCCTGCCGCACGTCCCGGAGGAGCCGGTCGCCGCCCGGTGTGTTCTCCTCGTGCTTGAAGGACACCACCGTGGCGGCCTCCAGCTCGTTGCGCGGCAGGACGGTCGGGGTGTCCGTCGCCGGCGCGGGCACCCGGGCCTTCACGCTGAACTGCGTGGCGACCTCCCCGTTGACCTCCTCGCGTCCGAGTCCGCCGCCCTCAAGGACCACGGTCAGCTTCAGCGTCCCGCTGTGGACCTCCTGCTGCTCCCGCAGCTTGCTGTTGGCGTAGAGCTTGTCGTTGGCGTCGGAGCGGACGCCACCGCGGACCCTGATCTCCTGGCTGAGCTGGACCTGGCCGGACGGCATGTCCCGGACCGGGGCGTAGCCGACGGCGCCCTGCCGGATGTCGAACTTGCTGGTGTAGCGCTGCTCGGTGGTGAAGGAACTGGACTCGTTCTGCCGGCTGAGGTCGGCGGCGTCGCTCCGGCGGATCAGCCGGGTGTCCTCCAGCGTGGCCCTCACCGTCACCTTGATGCCGCGGTCGGCCAGTGCGGCGAACGCGCCGGTCACCTTGTCCCGGTCGAAGGCGGTCAGCTCGAACACGTCCCCGCGGCTCATCGCGCCGAGCTTGGAAGCCAGCGAGGGCTGGGTGGCGACCTGCATCACCTCGGTGCGGATCTGCGGCCAGAGGCTGCCGTACTGCTTCTTCCCGGCCGCCTCAAGCTGGTCCCGGAGCGCGCCGAGCGGACCGATGTCGCGGATGACGGCGGACTCCGGCAGGAGGCGCGGCCCCGGCTCGGCGGCCGCGGGGTTCTCGTGCAGCAGCAGGTCTGACTGCGGCATCAGGGTGCGGAAGCCGACCGGCACCTCGACGCTGTCGCCCAGCCGCTCGTCGCCCCGGTGGATCACCACCTCCAGGTAGCCGTCCCCGTCGAGGACCGCGCCGTTCTCCTTGGTCTTGGTGGTGACCGCCGTCTCCAGCGTGCGGCCCGTGACGACGACCTTGTCCTTGCCCCAGCGCTTCCCGAAGCTGGTGCTGACGTTCACCTCGTCATTGCCGATCCGGCCGCCGCCCTGGAGCTGAAGGAAGCCGGTCACCACCTTCCGCCGGAGCCTGGTGACGATCGAGCCGGCGCCGGTGTTGAACTCGGTGTCCTTGGTGGTCGCCACCAGGCGCTGTTCGAGACTGCCGGCCCGGACCTCGGCCCAGACGTCGGTGCCGGGCACCCGGACGATCACCGACTCGCCGTTGGTCAGGCCCTTGAAGTCCTGCTGGAGGCGCCGGTAGCCGAACTCGGCCACCAGACGGTCCGACAGGGCGCTCCCGTGGAACTTCAGCGCCTCCTCGGCCCGGGCGATCCGCTCGGCGGCCGCCTTGTCCTCGTCCGCCCGCGTGCGGCGGGCGGCCTCGTCGAGGGCGGCGTCCTCCTCGGGGGTGCGCTCGCGGAGGGTCCGCTCGTGGACCTCCTTCTCGTCGCGGATGCTCTGCCGCAGGGCCTCGACCACGCCCACCATGGCCTGCCGGTGGGTCGGCAGGGCGTCGGTCTGCAGACCGCCCAGGTTCCCCAGCTGCGTGGACGCGCCGGCGACCTGCCGCGCCGCGGAGCGCACCTGCGGCGCGCCCTTGACGTGGACGTCCAGCATGATGTTCGAGGAGTGCAGCCGCGTCTGCCGCAGCAGCTCCGGGTCGAGCGCGCCGATCAGGTTCTTCTGGATGTCGGCGGCGGCGGGCGGCCTGGTCTCGCGCTCCGGGATGCCCACCTCCAGCGGCGTCGTCAGGAGCCCGGCGTCGGTGGGGTCCAGCCGGGGCGGCCGGGCGTCGGTCTCCCGGTCGCCCTTCGGCCGGTAGCCGACGTCGACCAGCAGGTTGCCGCGGAAGACCTCGGTGACCTCGGTGGTCTTGGCGCGGGAGAAGAACTTCGAACTGGTCGTCACCTCGTCGGAGCGCGTCTTGTCGCGGTTCAGGCCGAAGGCGTCCAGCGCCGCCCGCATGACCTTGAAGAAGTCGCCCCGGCCCTGGATGCCGGCGCCGACCGACCGGTTGGTGCCGTTGGTCTCGCCGAGCGTCACCACCCGGTCGCCGCCGCCCTCGTACTCGAACTTCGCCTTCTGGGAGTGGCGCACCAGGCCGGCCACCTCGCCGCGGAGGGTGACGGTGCCCTGGTGGGCGTCGGTCCCGACCGGGATGTGCACGACGTCGCCGCGCGACAGCGCCGAGACCAGGGCGCGCAGGCTGGTGCCGCTGAAGACGCTCTCGGCGAGCGCCCGGCCGAAGGACTCCCGGTTCGGCGTGTCGGCCGGGAGGGCATCGGCGATCTTCGCGCCGAGCTCCCTGACCAGGACGGTGTCCGGCTTTCCGAGGCTGGTCACCATGTGCGCGCCGGAGAGCACCCCGCGTTCGAGGACGGACTGCGGCACCTGCGGGCCCGGGTCGATGTCGTGGACGACGACGTGGGAGTGGGGCGGCAGCTGGGTGGTCGTGAGGTTCTCGCCCCCGGCCTGGAGCCCGGAGCCCTCGACCACGTTCCGCACGGCCTGCTTCCCCTGGCGGATTTCCTCCAGACGGCGCCGCTCCTCCTCCAGTTGCCCGGGGGTCTTCTGCTCGCCGTCGGAGTCCTCGCCCTCCTCCTCGGGACGGGTGACGACCTCCTCCTCGTCGTCGGCCCGCCGCTTCTCCTCGACCGCCCGGCG